>JADGDY010000227.1:627-6634 GCA_016744655.1 Bacteroidales bacterium
AGAACAAAAAACGAAAACTGAAAAAGTAGAAAAACCAAGTATGGATATTTTTGGGGCTGTGTTTATGAGCAATGAAAAAGCGATTGACCAACATATTAAAATTGGTTCTGACCTTAATGGAAGGGATGCATATGGTTCTACTCCTTTAAATATTGCAATCACTTTTGGGAAAACAGATTTAGCCATTAAATTAATGGATGCAAAAGCAGACATTAATGCCACCAATGCTGATGGTTCTACTCCTTTACATACGGCAGCATTCTATTGTAGAACTGAAATTGTAAAAGAATTAATAGCTCGAGGAGCTGATGATACTCTAATCAATCAATATGGGTCTACAGCCTTACAATCCGTTTCTGGTCCTTTTGCAGATGTAAAACCTATTTATGAGCAAATTTCGAAAGATTTAGGAGCATTAGGTTTAAGATTAGATTTAGAGAGACTAGAGAATACTAGACCTGAGGTTGCTGTTCTATTATCAAAATAAAAGAATTGGTATTTAAAACTGACCTTTGATAAAAATGATTTCCCCTTTTTCAGACTCACCTATTACGTCGAGCTGCTTAAAGCAATAAGACAGAGTATAGAATAGGGAAATCATTTACCTAAAACAACAAATAGCTAATATCACTTAAAATAATAATGATGGAAAGAAGACACGATATAGATTGGTTGAGAGTAATTGCTATTGGCCTTTTAATTATTTATCACTCAGCAATTGGATTTCAGCCATGGGGCGTATTTATCCAATTCATACAAATCAATACCTTTTTAGAATGGATTTGGTATCCCATGTCCATGTTAAATATCTGGCGTATTCCTTTATTGTTTTTCGTATCGGGAATGGGAATAGCTTTTGCCATGAGAAACAGAAACTTAAAACAACTATTTTTAGATAGAACCATCAGGATTTTAGTTCCTTTCATTTTTGGTTTATTCTTAATTGTTCCTCTTCATGTTTATATTTGGCAAGCCTATTATAATCAAGATATATCATACTCGGCTCATCCTGCCCATTTATGGTTTCTTGGATTTATTTTCCTCTATGTTTTCATATTTGGTTCAGCTTTTTATTATCTAAATAAAAACAAAGATGGAAAACTTATTTCATGGTTAAACAAAATTTTCAAGAATCCCCTTTCCATGTTAGTGGTTAGTATTCCATTTGCTATAGAAAGCTTTATTCTGAATCCTGAATCTTTTACATTCTATTCAATGACCTTGCATGGTTTTATCATGGGTGGTTTGGCTTTCTTCTGGGGTTTTGTATTTGTAATTTCTGGTACTTCCATTTGGCAGATGTTGAAAAAATGGAAATTTGCATTTTTGTTATCAGCCATAAGCTTGTTTACTTTAAGGGTGATTAAGTACGATTTAGAAGCTCCGAATATATTAATGAGCCTAGAATCGGTATTATGGATTGCTTCAGTATTTGGTTTCGCATATCAATATCTCAACAAACCTAGCAAAACACTAAACTATCTAAGTCAAGCAGTATATCCTGTATATATCATTCATATGATAGTTCAATATGCAGCTTCCTACTTTCTTTTCCCATTGGAAATTCCAGCCATTATTAAGTTTATACTTGTGGTTACCATTACTTTTTCAGTATCATTTTTAATATATGAATTGATGCTCAGGAGAATTAAATTTATTAGGCCATTGTTTGGGATGAAGTATAAACTATAATTATTGCTTGCCTAAAAGTTCAACTTCGGCCTTACGCCCTTTCTGAAAACAATCATCCCGACGTTATCTGTCGGGACTCCTTGATTTTCAGTAAGGGCAAGCCTAAAACTTAAACTTTTCGAATCAAGCAATTGTCTAGTCTAAAGCAAGTTGATGATTTTCATGTAGTGCCTATTAAGTATCTGATCATAAACTAAGTGTTGGATTCAGAAAATTCGAATTCGAGGCTTGTGAAGTTCTATAATTGTGAGTTTACCTAAGTAAATGACCAATTATAGGTTTAGCTTAACGAAGAAGTCGGGTTTTATGGACAAACACTTGTCACTATTTTATTTCTTATCACTTACATATCTCCTCAAAAAACCCGTCTTTTGCAGAAAATTAGATGATAAAGATGAATAGTGAAATCGTAAGTCCTGGTCCTAATAATACCCTCCTCAATAAATATGGCGAAAAAGTTACACCTCCTAACGGATGGAGTTTTTTACCTGCTGGAGATGCTGGAATTACAAGGAAAATAACTGCCAAAGGAATTTTCTGGAGAGTTCAGTATAAAAAAGGAAGGCGAATGATTTCTAAAGGAATTTGGGCTCCAACAGAAACCATAATATGGGCAAAAAAAGAAGTGGAGGATACTAGAAATACAGATGCCTACCAAAAGAAAAGAGTTAGCGATTTAAAAAGACGAGCCAAAAAGCAAGATGAGTATGAGGAGGATTTCCAGAAAGAAGTAGAGAAATATTTAAAGTTCCACCTCAAATATAAATCTTATGAGAAACTGATGGCCATAGCCATTACCAAACATGCAGTTCCGGTTGGTAGTGGTACTGTTGCCAGAACAGCCATGATCCCCATAGAAGAACGAGCAGCAAAAGCCGTCATTGCCTGGATGCGTCACCAAACTACCGCCTACGATAATTTGCAAATAGCCAGAATTAAAGGGGAACGTAGAGCTGTTCGCCGACAATTGGCACAAAAATCAATTGTTTTACTAGAAAAATATAGAAAAGGGGATTCCATTAGCAATTCTTGTCCTCTTTTTAGAGCTATTAGAGCTACAAAAGTATAAGAATCGATTGTTATACCACATAAAACAAGACAACCAACTAGCTATATATCCGACAATTACATTCATTTTTAATTTAATCAACTATTTTTTTTGTATTCTTCATCTAAAATTCATTTACTTTGCATTTTAGTTCATTGTTTATTAGAAATAAGATACTTGTTAATTCAAGTTTAATAGGGAATCACGAGAATATCGTGAGCTGACGCGCAACTGTAATGTCAATAAATACTATTTGCAATATACCACTGTTCTTTTGAGAATGGGAAGGTGCAAATAGCTGACCAGCCAGGAGACCTGTCTTATTTTTTTCATTGCTTTCGCGGAATAGAGCAAATCTAATTTCCTACCGGACTACCGGTAAATTCTTACACTTCTCTTTCCATATATTTTTTATTGATTTAATACTTCAGGTATTGAATGCCAAATTTTACAAAAATGGAAATTGCTAAATTATTTACAGAATCAAGTACAGCATCTACTTTAGTTTTCTTGAGTCTTACAGGAATTCTAGGTATTTTAATAGGTAAGGTGAAATTCGCTACCATAAAACTTGGTATAGCAGGAGTTCTTTTTGCAGGCTTGCTCATTGGCCATTTAGAAGTACAAATTGACCATAACGTCATGCATTTTGTTAAAGAATTCGGATTAATACTATTCGTTTATTCTATTGGGTTAGAAGTAGGTCCTCGTTTTATTTCATCATTACGAAGTAATGGACTAACTCTCAACATTCTGGCAATGAGTGTTGTTTTTCTTGGATTTATTGTCTCTGTGGCTATAAAACTAATATTTGATGTTCCCACGGCCGTAATAGTAGGTATTATGAGTGGTGCAGTTACTAATACTCCTGGACTTGGAGCTGCTCAACAAGCCATAAGCGAACAGTTTTCCGACTCTCAACTTAGTGAGATAACAGGTATGGGATATGCCATTGCTTATCCCTTCGGAATCATAGGAATTATCCTTACCATGCTAATTATCAGATTTTTTCTTAATATAAAAATCACTCAAGAAACCAAGGACTTCACTCAAAAAACTACAGGTTTAGGTGGCAAACCAATTGCTGTTAATATTAAAATTACAAATCAAGCTTTAATAGGAAAAAATTATGGTTTCTTGCAAGAAAACTTACAAGGTGAGTTTACTTTATCGAGAATCTTGAGAAACAAAGAATTCATTTTTCCAAAAGAAGATTTTCTTATTGTCGAAGGGGATATCATATATGGGGTTTCTAGTAAAGATTATATTAGTGCTTTAGAATTTAAAGTTGGACAACTCAATAAAACTGGTGACATTGAAATCACTGGAAAAATGAGCATGCGCCATGTTGTTTTTACAAATAAAGAATTAGCAGGAAAAACCATCAAACAAATAGGAATTTCACGACGTTTTCCTGCTAATATCACTCGAATATTTAGAGCCGGAAATGAAATATTACCCAAAGCAAATGATACTATTGAATTTGGTGATACCCTTAGAATTGTGGGAAATCGTAAAATACTACCAGAAGTAATTTCTGTTTTAGGGAACTCACTAAAGAGTTTATCACACCCGAATATCATACCAATTTTGATAGGAATACTAGTCGGTGTAGTCATCGGAAGTATTCCTATTGCCATCCCAGGTCTACCTGCTCCAGCCAAGCTTGGGCTGGCAGGTGGACCTTTATTAATTGCTTTATTTTTAGGCCATAAAGGAAGGATTGGAAAATTGGATTTTTATATGACTCCAAGCTCAAACTTATTCATCCGTGAACTTGGAATTATACTATTTTTAGCTTGTGTAGGATTAGGAGCTGGAGAAAAGTTTGTACAAACTATTTTGGAAGGTGGCTATATATGGATGCTATATGGCATCGCTATCACACTTATTCCCTTATTAATCATTGGTTTTGTCGCACGTTACCTAAAGTTTAATTATCTAAGTATTTGTGGTTTATTGGCTGGTTCAATGACCGACCCTCCTGCTTTAGAATATGCAAATTCGCTCTCAACCGTACAGGCTCAATCAACAGCATATGCCACAGTTTATCCTTTAGTTATGTTCTTGAGAGTTCTTCTTGCACAGATATTAGTTTTACTTTTTATTTAATTTATCATTTATAATCTAGGGCTATTTTTGAAACAGGATTATTCAAAATGTTTAGCTAATTTTGCAAGCTCTAAACGAAAAGAAATATCATGATAGATTATTGCCCTTGCGGAAACAACAAAGTATACGAAGAATGTTGTAGACCTTTCATCGACAAAAAACAATTACCAGAAACTGCTGAAGAATTAATGCGTTCAAGATATACCGCTTTCACAAAAGGTAAAGTAGATTATGTATTGAATTCTCATCAGAAAAAAACTCGTCCATTAAAAGAGCGCAATAAAATGCAAAAATGGATGAACTCTGTGGAATGGTTGGGACTATCTATTGTGAAGACTGAAAAAGGTCAAGCAGAAGATGAAAAAGGTACAGTAGAGTTTAGAGCTATTTTTATAGAAGATGGAATGACTGAAGCCATTCATGAGTCATCGATTTTCGAAAAAGAGAATGGGAAATGGTTCTATGTTTCTGGCACTCATTTGCAGAACAACAAACAATATCTTAAATACTAAAACTAGCAGATATTTCTATATTTGCCCATTATTTTAAAAGCAATATTATGAGTCTGAAAATTGACAAAACCCAATATATTTTACAGTCACTAGCCACTAAAAACACCTTTAATGATGAAGGTTGGACCTTAAATGCTCCCAACGAAAACCAAGCGAGTTTGGTGAGAGCTATTTATGAAAAGAAACAATTGGAAGTAAAGGATGACTCATACGGTTTATTCAAATTTGCAGATTGGTTACCCATTCACAAAATGATAAAAGGCTCCTATGCCCCGGTTACCTTTAAAAGTGAAGGCTTAGCCAAAGAAATAGGACTAAATAATCTACATATTACATTTAGTGGTTATTGGCCAGAGAAAAATATCGAAATGAAAACCTGTTCTTTTAAAGAAACAGAAAGTTATTCGGTTTGCTCTAGAATGGACAATGATGAAAAGAAGGTTTTAGTAGTAGCATCCGCTGGAAACACTGCTCGTGCCTTTGCTCAAGTTTGCTCAGATAACCAAATCCCACTATTATTAAGTGTACCAGAAGATAATTTAGATGCTCTTTGGTTTGACGCTCCTCTAAACGATTGCGTGAGGCTGATTGCCAGCCAAACAGGAAGTGATTATTTCGACGCCATTCACCTATCGAATATTGC
>JADGDY010000228.1 GCA_016744655.1 Bacteroidales bacterium
GGTAAAGACTGGGCAAAGGTAATCCGTACATTAAAATCAGAAAAAACTGGAGCTTATTATTTTAAAGAAGATTCAGTACCATTGGCAAAAGCCAAAGAGCTGATTGCAAAGAAATAAATTGTAATAACAATATCGGTATTACTGATGCCTTATCTCACTTTGTGATAAGGCATTTTTTCTATTTTAAAAAAATAATATTATGGGATTGTTTTCGATTTTCAGTAAAGAGAAAAAAAAGAGCCTTGATAAAGGTTTAGAAAAGACAAAAACCAGCCTGTTTGGTAAGATTACCAAAAGTATAGCGGGTAAAAGTAAAATTGATGACATAGTATTAGACGACTTGGAAGAGATTTTGGTTTCTTCTGATGTTGGTGTGGATACTACGCTCAAGATTATTGAAAGAATAGAAGCTAGAGTTTCTAAGGATAAATATTTAGGAACTTCCGAATTGAACAGAATGCTCAAAGAAGAAATTGCTGATCTTCTTTCTGAAAATGAAAATCCTAAACTTAAAGATTTCAACTTCCCCAAACAGAAACAACCGTATGTGATTATGGTGGTTGGAGTTAATGGTGTTGGTAAAACCACTACCATTGGTAAATTAGCACATCAGTTTAAGCAAGCTGGTAAAAACGTTGTTCTTGGAGCAAGTGATACCTTTAGAGCTGCTGCTGTAGAGCAATTAAAGATTTGGGCTGGTAGAGTCGGCGTTCCTATTGTAGAACAAGGAATGAATGCTGATCCTGCAAGTGTGGCATATGATGCATTGGAGTCTGGCGTAGCTCAGGATGCCGATGTGGTGATTATAGATACTGCAGGTCGACTTCATAATAAGGTCAATCTAATGAATGAGCTGGGAAAGATTAAAAGAGTGATGCAAAAAGTGTTGCCCGATGCTCCTCATGAAATTTTATTGGTTTTAGATGCCAGCACTGGTCAGAATGCCATAGAGCAAGCCCGACAGTTTACTGCTGCCACTGAAGTGAATGCTTTAGCATTAACTAAATTGGATGGTACTGCTAAAGGTGGTGTTGTAATCGGTATTAGTGAACAGTTTAAGGTTCCTGTGAAATATATAGGTCTCGGTGAAAAGATGGAAGATTTACAGGTATTCGATAGAAATGAATTTGTAGATAGTTTGTTTAGTAAATAAGCTGGAATAAAAGCATAAAAAAAAGGACGTGAAATCATTTCACGTCCTTTTTTATTGGAGTATATTTTGTTAGAATTTTAAAGCTCTAGTGAAGCTATTATATTCTTTCTTTAAGTCTTTGTAAATGTTAAGAGCAACGTTGATATCTGCTCTTAAATTGGAGTGGTCAGCTATGTTTTGATCTGAAATGTCATCATTACTAATTTTCTCTAATGAGTCTATATAGCTATCAGAGGCATTAATACGGTCGTTGAAACTATCGAAGTGATTTCTTTGGATATCAAATTTGTTTTGGAAATAGTTGATCTTTTTTTGGAACTCAATGTCGTAGCTTTTTAGGCTGAGGCTTGATAGCCATTCTTGATAAACATTGAGTTCACCTAAAATTATTTTCATTTCACTTTTCCAGAGCCTGTGCTCAAACTGCAGCTCGCTAATATTATAAACTTTGGTTTCCATATATCTAGTTTTAATTTATTGGAAACGAATATACGGAAAAATGCAAGACCATTTACTGATTAAGTCTTGAAGATTTTTTATTTAGAATAATTGGAAATTAGATTTTCTTCTTCAAAATACCATAGAAAATAAGCCCCTGTGCTGCGGTATATGTTGTAATCACCCATAATGGAGAATAGGGAAGGGCGACCACAAATTTATTTATGGCTAAAAAACTATCCGACAATAGAAATAAACCAGACCCAGCAAGAATAAATTGGTAATTAGTTTTAGGAGCCTGTTCTCTGATTACTGCCGTTAGCATTAAACTAAATAATGCTGTGGAATATAAGAGGATGGCAATGATAAGAAAGTAGTCGGGGTTTTGAGGAATTAGCTTCCATAATATCAAAGAGGGTAGAGCTAAGAAAACGAGAAGACTGAGTAATAAAATCGTAATTTGAGTACTGTTGAGTTGGATTGGTTTTGCCCTATCCCTTAGAAATAATATGATATAGGATATATGGGCAATAAGAAAGGATGCCAAACCTGCTATGAAATGATCGAAAATAGGCATCAGATATGTATCTCCCAAAAAGCTAAAAAAAACAGCTGCCAAATATAAATAATCATTGATATTGAAACTATCTTTTTTGAAATACAAATAACCACCAAAAAGGCTCATCATGAGCATTGGCTTCAATGTGTTTTCAATAGCATCTGCATGCACTAATTGGGCAACTATAACAGAAATACTAAGAATGATGTATACAATAATGAATTTTTTAATCATTTAGCGAATATATGGAAATAAAAAAAGCGGCACTAAGGCCGCTTTTTTTAAAACAAAATAATATAATTTTTTATATGTGCACATGTGCTTTATTTACTTGAATAACTCTTTTAGTTTCATCATCATAAACAAAAGCAACAACTGATAAGTTTTTCATTACCCAGTCTTCGCCTATTCTATAATCAGAAAACTCGATACTAGTTGTTGAACCAGCTGAATATGTGGAAGATGAAAGTGTGTAACCCCAGGTATGTTCTACGGCTCCTCTCAGAACATGGTTATGTTCATAGTCTAAGGCTCCGTTTAGTTGTGGTTTGATAATGTGGTCCTCTGTTACCCATATTATAACTTTTGCCTGTGAATTTAAACCTTCTATAAAATCAATTTTCACACTACCATTAATGATTGTATCATTTCCATTGGCTTCAATAGTAACCTCCATAGTTTTCTTTTCATATAGTAGTTTACTAACTGCTGGGCCCCATTGGTTTTTATCAATAAAATAGTTGTTTCCAGTTTTAACTCTGTTGATTACACCATTGGGATAAGAGGTTATGCCAAAAAAAGTGTTATAAGCATCTCCAGCGTCAGTAGTAAAATCGTAATCATAGGGACTTGACCCAGGGTTGGCAAAGGTACCTGCGTGAACAGCAACAACAATAAGGTTTGTATCTCCATAAGTGTTTTGTAAATCTTCAGCAATAACATGTGCTGATGGGCATGCAACACATGTATGCCCAGTATAGTCTTCTAATAGAACTCTTGTTGTAGGAGGAGGTATTATCCCGCTTTCATAATAAGAACCTTCTATTTTGTCACAAGCAGTAAACAAGCCTGAGGCTATTATAATAGTAAATAATATTTTAAATATTTTCATTTTCTTAATTTTTTAATTTAGAAGCTACTTGTTATGGTTATTTTAAAACCATTCGATTTTGGTACTGCACGGCATACGCCTCCAACACATAATATTCCTTCTCTTTGACGGCCATAGGATAATAATACTCTTGTTGTACCTTTGGTATAACCGGCTGCTATTGTAGGGTAATGTAACTTTTCGAATTCGGTTTCATGAACCTCACCGTTTTCATTGGTGTATTTAATAACCCCATCCTTATTAACATAATTATATTGATCGGATATTGCAAAGAACCAAGTTGGAGCAAAGTTATATTCTAAAGTTGATGCTATCCAGTTTCCTTGATCTTGTTTAGTCAATAATTGCGATAATTCCCAGCGAAGACTATGTTTTCTTTTGAAACGATAGCTTAAATCAGTAACCCAAACAAAGGCATCAACATCAGGTTCACCAAGGTGACCTTCAATAATAGCCATATTGTATTTAATCATGTCAGCTGACACAATAAGTTTAAAGTGTTTGTTGATTTTTTTATCAATTTCTATACCTAAATCTTGGAAATATACATCGTCTCCAATGGATAAGAATTTAGTTTCATAACCTAAAGTACCAGATTGTCCAATTGATGTAGAGTCATTAAGAGGTGTTTTGTCAATAGCACGGATGTGTGAAAAGTTAAGTTCAATTCCCATACCATATTTACCACCTAATTTAGATTTTTTTGGAACACGGTAATTTATAGTTGCTTGGATTGCTGCTTCGCCATTTACTTGAGTGGCATAAGGATACATTGCAGATAAGCTATAAGAATGTGTTTTAGCATTAGGAGGAAGGAAGTTGATGAATAAAGCATCTCCAGTAACAGCTCTATCTGATTTAAATCCCATATTATCAATCCATTTAGCGCTCAAAGCAAAACCAAGACCTTTTTGAGAATACGACATAGAACTGAAAAGTCCCTGTCCATCTTTATAAATATAATCATTAATAGCATTTGGATCATTAATTTTGTGAGCATATTCTGTTTGCCAGAAAAATCCACCATGACTTAAATTAAATCTACCTGACCAAGACATTACATTTTCTGGAAGTTTATAAATAGGATCTAAATCTGCTTGATATTTACTGATTAAACCTGCTCCTAGAGTTAGTTTGGTTTTTGACGATTCTAAGCCAGAGAAAATATCATTCATGAAAAGGTCTAAATCACCACCTCTTACTATACCACGATTGTTTTTCTCATATTTTTGCCAGAAAAATCTTTGAGTACCATAGATACCTTTAATGGTCATCCCTTTCATCGGAGTTAAGATTACTCTTGCTCCATCCACAGAATTATCATAACCTAAACTCCATTCTTCGTAGGCTCTAAATATCATTCCTGAACCAAATTGTTCATAGAAATTACCTACAGTAACATCAATAATTCCAGTACTATATCTGGCCCATCTGTTAACAAATCCTTGTCCTTCTAGTCTAGTATCAAAACCAGCTAATGGAGGTAGATATGCTTCATAACGTACTCCTGCAGAAAAGTTTCCAAGGCGATATATGATATTTCCAAATGCATTCATTCTCATATCTTGGCCATTTATGTCTTCAGCTGTGATTCCAAGTTCACTATCTTCTTGATACAATTGAGCATCTAACTGAAAACTACCGCTTACTTGTCCGTACTTTTGAGGACTTTGAGCGTTTGCCATTTGAGTAAAAGCAAATAAAATTGCAAATACTCCAATTGATTTAAGTATATATTTCTTCATTATTTAATATGTTTATAGACAATGATTGAACAAAAAAAAATCGTTCAAAACATTAATGATTAATGTCCTGAAATATCTTCTCCGTTTGCAACTTTTTCAACGATTTCAATTAAATCAAGTTCTGCACCTTCAGCAAAAGAAGTGTGTTGCCAAACAATGTTCTTATCTCCGTCAAGTACAAAAGTATGAGGAATCATGTTTACATTCATGGCTCTTTTGAAATCACCATTTTGATCTAAAAGAACTTCATATTCCCAACCTTTTCCATTTACCAATGGACCAACCTTAGCTGTTGAACGAGCATCATCAATAGAAATAGCATATAATTTTACACCTGTTTCTTCTTGCCAATCTTCGTACACATCTGCAATGGTTGTTAACTCCTTAATACATGGGTGACACCATAAAGCCCAAAAACTAACGATAATTGGTTTTCCGTCATTATCGATATCAGCTGTATTAAAAGATTCTCCAGTGATAGTTTTTACTGCAACTTCTGGTAAAGTTTTACCAGAATGATCTTGTGCGAATAATACTCCAGTGAATAATATTAACGCTAAAACAATACTTAATCTCTTCATAATGTGTATTTTAATTTCTTTTTGTATTTGAGATGTTTATTAGACATTTGTTTGGTCTAAAAAGTTGTACAAGTTTACAACTATTTTTAGAAATAAAACAGTAGTTTCGTAAATATTTTAAAAAGTATTTGTGTTTAATGATAAAATTTAGAAACTTTTGTTTTTCTATTTTAATCTAAACTAAAACGGTGCCAAGATAGTCATTATTTAATTGAGATGTATATCAAAGCGATATTATTTGCAGAGCAAGCGCACACTTTTTTTTGTCCGCGGATTAACACAAATTGACACGAATTAGAAATAATGATCAGCTTTACTGTCCTTTGTTTCTAAAAAAAAATCCGTGAAAATTACTTTCAGTGAGCTCGCTTTGCTTCGGTTAGCGGAATCTGTGGATAGATTTTCTTTTTATTAAAATACATGTCGATTTCTAAAAGTAAATTCAATGTGTGAGTTGCTCTGATATTATCTGAGTATATATTATTTTTCTTTGATTATAATTTCGACCCTTCTATTAGCTACTTTTTCTCTATCGTTTTTCTCAAATTGATATAGCTTTTCTGTTGAACCTAATCCTTTATAACTTACTCTATCTTTATGAATCCCATTATCAATAAGGTATTTATAAACGGTGTATGCTCTGTTAACAGAAAGTTGATTATCACCAGTTAAAGCATCATAACCATCTCTTCCATCGAATTGGCAACAAATATGGCCTCTGATTTCAATTTTTATAGCAGGATTGTTTTTTAATACTAAATATAGTTTTTCCAATTCCGGAAATGATTGTGGGAGTACTTTGTGATTTCCAGGATAGAAATTAATGTTTTTTGCATTGATTTTATCTCCAACTTCTCCTGTACTAATTTGCTCTTCTATTTTTATAGGTGAGTTTTCCTTCTGAGGAGGCTCTTGTTTTATCAGAGGATCTGTTTTTGTGGGCTCCTCTAATTTTAATTGTTGATGAATATATATAATAGAAGTTTTTCGTGAAGAGGCTAATATTTGATGAGAAGAGTTTAATTCCCCAAAACCTTCTAC
>JADGDY010000036.1 GCA_016744655.1 Bacteroidales bacterium
TCATAAACCAATTGGGCGGCGAATAAATCGAAGGTGGCTAATCCTACTGTTTTATAAAGTCTGGTTCCTTTTGTGAGTTTACATTTTCCTATCAAATTGCTTATTGTCCTGATTTTTGAGGAGTCTATTAATACATGCTTTTGTGGAAATATTAAATCGCCAGTCTCTTGTTTACCATGTTCAGCATCAATCCAAATTTCGTTGACGAGAGGATAGAGTGCATCGGGAAATTCTCGCATCTCAGGTTTATATGAACCCACTCCGATGATACATTTATCTTTTAGTAATTCCGCTTTGTTTGGTAATACTGGTTGACTAGAACCTGTTGCTGTAAAAACCAAACTCGTTTTACTCAAGAGTTCTTGTGCATCTTTACAGACAATGACTTCTATATCTGGCTTTTTTCCTTTTATAAAACTGATAAATTCCTCAATGACCTCCTCTGAATAATCCACTAAATAAATCTTTTCAATGGGCCTTTCTTCGCTGGCAAACCATGCCATATGTTTCCCTTGAAATCCTCCTCCAACAATTCCAAGGGTTTTGGTGCTTTCAGGGCTTAAATACCTAGTTCCAACTGCAGCTATGGCAGCTGTTCTCATTGCTGTTAATTGGCTTCCATTGAGCAAGGCTAAACCTTCTCCAGTTTCGCCATCATTTAAAACCACCATTCCTTGAATGGCCGCTTTATTGAGTTTTTTATTTTCAGGGAAAACAGAGACTAACTTAGTAGCAAAGCTTTTAGGACCCACGGATGGCATCAGAAGTAATGTATTTTCTCCCATATCTAAATGCATTCGGTTGGGAGTGAAATAGGCTTTTTCTTCGGCCGCCAATAAAGCCCTTTCCATGGTATCTGTCCATAGAGAAGGTTGAATGGCTTTTTCAATGATTTTTGCTGATATGATTCGCATTTATTTATCGTTTGTTTTTAGGTATAAATTGATCTCACGCAAAGCCGCAGAGATGCAAAGTTACTTTACATAATTATTTGTGTGATTAATTGTCCATATTACTCTTGTATTATATATTCGCGCAAAACCGCTGAGCCGCAAAGGAAATTTTTGTTTTTTATTTACTATTCTTTACAATTCTATACCATTTCTTTACTATTTTATAATAAACCTCACACAAAGCCGCTAAGGCGCAAAGAACTTGAATAAACTGTTTTACCACTAAGGACTCAAAGAACTACACAAAGGTATATAAGTTAAATGCTTTTTCTCTTTGTGTTGTCCTTGGTTTCCTTTGTGGTTAATCTTTAGAATGCTTTTAATCGCTCATTTTCCACATCTACAATGGTCTTTGGCAATGGTTTTCCAAGTAATTGATATCCATCTTGGGTTATCAAGAAATCTTCTTCGTTTCTGCAACCACCAAAGTCGCGGTATTCGTTTATTTTATCATAATTCAAAAACTCTTCGAATCTTCTTTCCTTCTTCCAAAGGTCGATGAGTTGTGGAATGAAATAGATTCCTGGTTCTATTGTTAATACAAAACCTGGCTCTAGTTTTCGTCCTAGTCTTAATGATTTTGGTCCAAACTGAGTACTTTTGGCTTCGTTATCATAACCCACATATTGTTCACCCAAATCTTCCATATCGTGTACATCCATTCCCATCATATGTCCTAAACCACATGGGAAGAACATAGCATGGGCACCTGCAGCAGCTGCTTCGTGAACATCTCCTTTTACAAAGCCCAACTCTTTCATTCCTCTTAGTACTTCTCTGGCCGATTCGTAATAGACTTCTTTAAAAGGCACACCAGGTTTTAACATGGCTATAGCTGCTTCGTGGGAATTGAGTGCCACTTGATAAATCTCTTTTTGTCGTGTTGTGAAAGTTTTTCCAACTGGATAAGTACTAGACATATCACCAGAATAGGCTGATGTGGTTTCTGCTCCTGCATCTAGAAGAAACATTTGACCATCTTGTATGGTGTTTCCATGGTAGTGATTGTGCAAAGTCTGACCATTGATGGTGGCGATTACTGGGAAACTCACACAACCATCATGTGCCAATGCTATCTTTTCTACTTCTGCTGCTACTTGTGCTTCTAACATACCAGGTTTTGTGAAACGCATGGCTGCTAAATGCATATCTACTGTGATATCGCAGGCTTTATCTATTTCAACAACCTCCTCGGCTGTCTTGTAATTTCTTTGTTTGATGACAGCTTTTACAAATTCTAGACTGTGCTTTTCAGGAATTTCTGAAGGCTTTACTCCAATATATTCAAATAACTTGATTTTGGAATCTCCACGATAAATTGGAAGAAAATGAATAGGTCTTCCTGCTGCTTGAGCTTTCTGAAGGTCTTTTACCAACTGAGCGGTAGTAGCTGTTTTTTCTACTCCACAAGTTTCGGCTCTTTCTTTGATACTAGGTTGGTTTCCCATCCACACAATGTGATCTATGGTATAATCGTCTCCATAAACCACTTCATCTCCACTTTCCACATCAATAATGGCTGCTAAATCAGGATGTATCAACCCGAAGAAATAATTGAAAGTTGAATCCTGACGATAACGATAGGTATTGTCGGGATAATTCATTGGGCTTTCACTGTTTCCGATGAATAGTAGGATGCCTTTGTCTACATCTTTTGCCAGCTGTTGGCGGCGGTTTATATAAGTTTCTTTTTTGAACATGTTTTTATGTTTTTATGATATTATCACGCAATGACGCTGGGGCACTAGGTGATATTTATTTGTTTTCACGCAAAGTCGCTAAGACGCAAAGATTTAATACTTCTTTGCTGCACTGTAAATTTACTCTATTTTATATTCTTTTGGAGGGGTGGTTCCGTGAAGGTGTTTTACGAAGAAATCCCAGCGTTTACGTTTTAAATAATTATCGTAATAGGCTGTGGAATGGTCTTTGCCTGGAAGGAGGATGAGCTCAAAATCCTTATTGGCTTTAATGAGTTCTGCTGCCAATCGCATACTGGCTGTTGGGTTTACATTTTGATCCATATCACCATGAACCAGCATCAGGTTTCCTTCTAAATTTTTAGCCATGGTATAATTGCTTTGCTCATCGTATTCTTGTCCTGCGGGATAGCCCATATATAATTCTGGCCACCATGCTTTGGCTGAGCGGTGATCGTGATTGCCGGCTGTAGAAACTCCAACTTTGTAAAAATCAGGATAAGCCAAAAGAGCACGTGTGGCATCATATCCACCTGCTGAATGACCAAAAATTCCAACTCTAGAAATATTCATCCAGGGGTGAGTTTGAGCTAAAGCTTTCATGGCTGCTATTTTATCTGGACCTCCTATATCCCCTAAGTTTTTATAGGAAAAATCGTGGAATTCTTTGCTCCTAAAAGCTGAGCCCATTCCATCGATATTGATTAGTACAAAATCGAGCTGGGTAAGCGGAGTATCATCGTTTAGCAATCCACGACGGAAATTTTTTGGTGCTCGAATGGTCTGTGGTCCACTATAAGTACCTTCAATTACTGGGTAAGATTTATTGGGGTCGAAGTTGGCGGGTTTAAAAATTACACCATAAACATCTGTTTTCCCATCTCTGCCTTTTACTACAAATGGCTCAGGCTTCTGCCAACCCATGGCTAGAATTTCCGTAATATCACCCTCCTCTATTT
This sequence comes from Bacteroidales bacterium, assembly GCA_016744655.1. GTDB lineage: Bacteria > Bacteroidota > Bacteroidia > Bacteroidales > UBA12170 > UBA12170. The sequence continues at coordinate 3,613 of JADGDY010000036.1, forward strand.
TGCTTATCATTTTTCCATCTTTTAATCTTCGAAGAACAGCCACATTGGGTTCTTGTACAGTGGAATAATTGTCGATGAAATATTCTTTATTTGGGGAAAAAGAAATGCTGTGATAGGCTTTTTCAGGACTTAGTAATTGAAGATTAGATCCATCTAAATTCACCACATAAAACATAGGAAGATAAGGGTCGGTATTTTCTTCTCTTCCTCCAGCTGTGAAGTAGACTTTTTGGTTTTCTTCATCAATATATTCAATGCTTCTTACTACAAAATTACCTTTGCTTACCTGCTGAGGATTCTTATTGTTTTTGGATACATGATAAATATGATTCCAGCCATCACGCTCCGAGAATATCAAGAAATCATCGGAATTTTCGAAAAGCATCATATCATGGTAGCCAGGATCCACATAAGTTTCTTCTTGGTCGTGGTAAACCGTTTTTATTTTGGTTGTTGTGGCATCTAATTCAACAATATTCAGGGATTTATATCCTCTAGAAAAACGAGTGAAATAAGCTTGTGTTTTGTTTTTATGCCATTGAACTCCCCAAGATAAGAAGGTAGGAATAGCTTCCAAATCTAAAGGCTGATAATTAGACTTTTCCACATCGATTAAACCATGCTCTACAGTTGGTGCCAATGAATCACCAGCAATAGGACGTTCATATTCGTAAACCTCGGCTCTATGTCCTTTTTCAGGGAGGCTTTTGTAGAGATAAAGGTTTTTCATGTTTCTATGATCGTATTTACCCACAATCAGATACTTCCCATTGGGACTCCAATTTAGATCTAAATCCAAATCATAGTCGTTTTTGTTCTCAATGTTTTTCACTGAATACCAAGAAGGAGTTACGCCGTATGCATATTCTCTTTTTCCATCTTTGGTGACTTGTACACTATCTCCACTCTCCATGTTCTTGAGCCAAATATTATAATCAATAACCATGGCTAAGGTCTTTTTATCAGGAGAAAGACTTGTTAGTTTTCGAGGATTTTCTGGTTTTTCACCCTCCTCTAGCTTTTCTTTTTTAAGATTGTATTTCAGATAAAGAGTATCCTTTTTAAAACTTAGCTCATCAGCTTTTTTATTGAGTTTTAATTGAGAAATAGATAGGTCATAGGCCTCTACATCTTTTTCCATCTTTTCAGAAAGTAAGCTTGCTAATTTCTCTTGATCGAAAAGAGGCTTTTTCTTTCCATTCTTTAAATTTACCTGAATATACTCTGTTCCTTTTGGAGTTTTTACAGCATACCATAAAAGGTTTTTATCTTCGTTCCAATGAGGATTCACCCAAGAACGATAATACTTTTTTGATAGATTAGAGGCAATAAACTCTTCTGCTTTTTTATAATGATTGGTATCTATTTGTGCATGACTCACGATGAAAGCCAATAACAACAGGATAGAAAAATATGTTTTTTTCATTGTGTTTGATATTACATTTCACTCCACAACAATTATTGATATCACTATGGAGTAATTAAAAAATTGTGTTTAATATATAATACCGATGATAAAAATAGATGACCTCTAAACTATAATTCAAACTATGTCATTTTTATATCGGCATCAACCATTGTAAAATTAAAAGTGAGCTCAAGTTCTTTTTTAATTACAATTGGTATGAGAAAATGTAATAAGGAATCAAACTATCCAGCATTCGTATAGGCCATTTCCAAAACGGCCATAGAGTTGGATTTGGGCAATTGATGAAGATTGTGGACAATTATAAGCACAACAGGCTTGTGATAGTTCACAAGTATTATTGAAGTTTAATATAATTGCTTGGCTGCCCATGTGTTAAAAATGTGAGGGCAAGATAAGAAATATTTAAATGTTCATGCATAAAAAAAGAGTCTATATTACAAATAGACTCTTTTTTGGGTTTTTCACATATTTATATTCGAATAAACTTAAGTGATTTCATTGTGCCAGAATCGCCTTTTACTCTGATGAAATATACACCAGATTTTAAATGACTAATGTCTATTTTGTTTTGATTTGTTTGGTCATCTAGAAAGCATTTTCCGTTTATATCGAAGACTTGATATTTCAAAATTCCGTCTGTATTTTTCATGAAAAGTTGATCATTGTTGGCTTGATAAATTTCAAAACAGGTATTTAAATTATCAACGATTCCAGTGTAAATAGATGCTGTTGCAGATTGAATAACTTCTTTGGTTTCCAAATTTTGAACCCAAACAATTACTGATAGATCATCCCATTCTTCAACATTTGTATTAGAGAGATCTGCATCTAATTCTACTACGGTTTCAACACCACTCATTAATGGTTCAAGTGCGGTACCGTTACCATTAGGCATCATTTTCATTTCTACATTATGAAATTCTGTCATTCCATTTGTACCGATATTACCTTCCGTTTTGTTTTCTATCACAGTAACAAACAATCGCAAATTTTCCTGATATGAGAAGGTTGGGTTAATATTCACATTTACAAAAGCCTCTTGATTGTCTAAATACCATGTTGCTTCTAATTCCATTAAGCATGAATCATTTAGTCTTTCATTATAATTGGATTGCATATACTCGTATGGACTAAACTGATAGGAATCTACATTCATATGAGGAATACCACCAACATCGTAGAAGCTTTTTCTAATTCCTCCACCTTGGGAGTCATAATATATATCGCCTGGCGCAGGCCAATTCATTTGATAGGCAATGAATGTATAATCTTCGGGGTTATTATTACTAAATAGTTGTTGAAGATGTTCTGCAGCGCCTACGCATGGACCACATGTTGAGCTAGTGAATTCTTCATGTAATATCACTCTTTTTCTGAGTGCACCAGTTTCATACACATATTTAGTTTCTACAATAGTATCATTTTCTAAGTTTTCGTCGGCACCTCCATTTGGCGAGGCAGTCCATATTTTTAATTCTACAACTCCTTCTTCAGTATTCCAAGGTATGGTATGTTCAAAATCCATGGATTCAAAAGATTCTAGATCTGTATCAACCAACATACTTTGTATATCGCCACCATTTATTTGGTAACAATATTCAAATTGAGAGACACTAGAAAGTCCATTATTGGAAATATTAGTGATGATGGTAGTCTCGGTATTCTCTTTATAATATAATTCCATGTTGGTTTCGTTGACTACCAAATCATTTTCAACTACGGAAATGGAGGCATCAAGATCATAACCAACAATTCGTCCTCCTTGACCATAAACACCCAAAACCCTTTTACCAGGTACAATATCGCTTGATAGGAACATTTCTCCTGAAGTGTTTATTTCTGGGGTATAGGAATAGGCGTTTCCTGTATAAGTTTCACTTGGCAAATGGTATTGTCTAATTAAATCGTTATCAACATCTGCAGCCCACAAATAAGGTCCACCAGCAGTTTCATTATCATAAGCAATTCCAGTTAAATTATGCTCTCCTAAAGATTGACCAGAAAATGTATTAATAACTTCTCCATCTTTATTTACCTGACACATAGTTCCTGTCCAATTACCAATCCAGAAAGCATCTTCATCTGGTGAATAGGATGCACAGTTCATAGATAAGAAATCCCAAATTAATGAATCTGGAGGTAAAAAAGTAATGGTATCAATTAAAATATTATCTGGGTTGTCATAGCTATTGGTAAAATCCCAAACATATATTTCACGATCATCAAATACATTTCCTATGCTTCCAATTGTATAAAAATAATCTCCATCATAGGTCATTGCAATAGCACCTGTAATTGGTAAAACTATACTGTCAACATAATTCCCTACATTATCAAATCTATAAAGTGCTCCTGGAGCATATTGATTATGATGACAAGCAACGAAAAAGTGTTCGCCATCTGTTTCACAAGCATAAGTTGCAAGTTTATTAGTACTATAATTAAACTCAATAGTCATATCACCAAGCATTGGTGATTTAATACTATTTGGATTAGTGGTTGAATTCTCACCATGATCTAAAATAAATTCATTTTGTGCATTTCCAGCAAATCCAAAAAGAATTGTGCAAAACGTTAAAAGTAAAAGTTTTTTAAGCATAGGGATAGTTTTTTGTTAAACAATGAATTTTATGTTCTCCAAAAATAGCAGATTGCCTATTTTTAAGCAAAAGATAGACTTGTCGATTAATTAATTGATGGGGATTTTAATTTAAAAGGCCTTTGTTAGCTTGTATTTCTACTTGTTTTATAAAGAAAGATGGGGTGATGCCGGTATATTTTTTAAAGGCTTTATTGAATGAAGATAGTGAATTAAATCCAGCCATTTCAGCTATCGATTGAATGGTGTAATTATTAAATCTACCATCAATGATTAATTGTCTAGCTTCATTTATTCGATATTCATTTACATAATTATTAAAATGTTTGCCCGTTTTTTCACTGATAACTTGTGAAACATACATCTTGTTTGTCTCCAGAATGACAGATAATTTTTGAAGGTTTAATTCTTTATTGAGATAGACTTTATTAGTGTTGAATTCAATTTTTATAGCTTCGTATAGGTTGTTTTTTAAATCGCTATCCATTGAAGAAGTTGAGTATTTTTCTTCACCATCAATAGATGAGTCTATTTTTTTCAAAGGCTGATTTACCTTTTGAGATTTGGCAATGGTTATATTTTTATCGGCAAGATCAATTAAGGCTCTTTTTTTAACCAAAAACAATCTAAAATAGAAAATCAAAAATGATAATATGATGATAGCAAAAACTACAGCAATAATAAATTGAATTTTAAGGTTATCTATTCTCTTTTGTTGAAAGGATTTTTCAAAGTTCAAACGATTAATTTCTTCTTCTTTCTTTACATTTTCAAATCTAGTTTCCATCTCTGTTAACTGATATGACTGTAACTGAACTAAATAATTGGAGTATTTTTTATGGTATTTTAGTGCTAGAGATTCAAGCTTGTTATTTTGATAAAGTGTTGATAATAACTTGCTATTTCTACTTGAATATTCTGTTAAACCATGTTCTTCGGAAAGTTTTAAAGATTTCAACAAATGATTTTCAGCTTTACTGAAATTTTGCATATCTAGATAAGCAGAACCCAATCCACAATGACCTACCATTATACCTTCATAATCATTTCTATCAGTACTTATTGCTAGCGACTTCTTATGGTATTCTATTGATTTACCTGGTTGATTCAGCTTTTGATAGATTGATCCTATGTTAGCCAAAGCAAAGGCAGAACCTTTATAGTTATTTATTTGATCATTTATTCCAAGACTTAACTTGTGGTAATTCATTGCTGAATCTAAGAGTATGTTTGCTTCATAAATAACGCCTATGTTGTTGTATGTTAAGGCTATACCTTTTTGATTATTGATGCTTTCATATATTTGTAGGCTTTTGTTGAAATAGACTAATGCCTTCTCTTTCACATCTAAACTAGAATAAATATTTCCAATATTATTATACACTGTAGCTAATAAGATGGGATGATTTTGGGAGCCTATATAAGCTATTGATTCATAAAATGACTTCATTGCTTTATTGTAATCTCCTTGATAACTATAAATATCTCCTCTTATTTTAATACTAGTTGCTAATCCAATTGAATCGTTTAATAAGGCAAATGTTTTAATGGATTCTTTAATATCTGATAATGCTTTTTCATATGCTCCAAAAAACATATATAGTGAAGCCTTGGATTCATTTAATAATGCATATTCCCAGATTGTTTGGTCTAGATTTCCTATAATAGATTGATATAATTCTATTGCAGAGTCAGGTTCTCCTTTATATTCTAAATATCTTCCCTTGCAGTAAAAATATATTGGAAATTGAGAACTACTGATTTCTTCTAAATCAGTTTCAAACTTGGAAATGTGCTGAATCGATTTGTTCCATTCCTTTTTGTAGGTGTTTATGTAAGAATGGGTTATGAAAGAGTTTAAAGTTAACGTTTTTTGATTAGTAATAGGAAGTAATGAGTCGGCGAAATGCAAATAATGTTCAGCTAATGAAATGTTTATTTCAGCTGTTCTTTGAGCTTTTAATAATAGTAAGCTGATTTTTAGGGAATCGTTTTCTATTTTGAAAAGTTGATCATCAGAGTAATTAGTAACATCAAATTTTTGATGATTGTTATTAAATGAATTTTTATCGCAAGAGGTGAATAAGCTTATCGCAATGAATAGAACAAAAAGGGTTCTCAAAGCGAATTCCCTATTTCTAATATGAATGTTTATTAAATATGAATACATCGCTTACATCACTGGTTTTGAATTATATAAGGCTAATACAATACTTATTGATTGATCAATCAAGCTTTTACCCAACTACTTCGTTGACGTATTTATAGATTTCACACAAACAATAACCTACTGTGAACTGATAAATACTTTCACGTCGTATTTGAATAAAATATTTGCTCCTGCAAGAGTCTTAATTTGATGATGTAGCAAGATAGAAATTTTTTCTTTTGATTGTTGTTTAACTATAATAGAAATATATAACCAATCCAGATCTATGATTTATAAAGGATTAAGTATGTTTTCATACCGCATCTCAGCATATTTAGAAGTAAATCCTAATCGCTCGTATAGTTTTTTAGCAGGATTATTATACTCTACGTGTAATTTTATTCTTCCTTTTGTGAGTTTTATCACCTCCTCTATCATTTGTTTACCAATTCCTTTTCCTTGAAATTGAGTATCAACAGCAATATATACCAATATCCAATCGGGGATATAATTGCCCATTCCTGTTTTGTTCATGATTAGAGCGCCTGCAAGTTTCCCTTCAAAAATGGCAACCAAGATAAAGCCTCCAGCATATTTTTCCTCAGAAAAAGCATAATCTAAGCATTGTTGAATATCTATTTTAGGATCTCCATAGGAGCCAAGATGGGTAAATAGGAAATCTACAAATTCATCTCTATCGATATTTTTAAAATCTGCTTCTTTATCTATTATCTGAATCTCTAACATGATACCTAACTCTTATAATTTATCTACAAAAAATGCTTCTCTACATATGCTCTAAACACTTCACGATATTGTTCGCTGACCGGAATATAGGTTTTCTCATCATAAACTATCCTATTTCGCTCAATGGTGGTAATACTTTGGAGGTTGACAATGAAAGAGCGATGAACTCTCATGAAAATATCTGAAGGTATAGACTCCTCCAATTTTTTCATGCTGATTAAAGTCATTAATGGACTTCTGTTTTTTAAATGAATGCGAACATACTCTCGCATGCTTTCCATGTAGGTGATGTCTTTCAGGTTTATCTTAATGATTTTATGCTCTGACTTGATAAACAAAAACTCCTCTTTTAAACTCAATTCCTCAGAAACCGGATTCGTGGATTTAGTTAGTTGTTGTTGAGCCTTATTTGCTGCCTTCAGAAACTCAGGATAATCTATTGGTTTCAAAAGATAATCTATGGCATCTACTTTATAGCCTTCAATGGCATATTCGCTATAAGCTGTTGTGAATATGATTCCTGGAGCTTTATCCAAAGATTTGGCAAAATCCATTCCATTAAAATCGGGCATATTGATATCTAGAAACAAAAGGTCTATTTCTTGATTCTGAATAATACTCAAGGCTTCCAAAGCACTTTCACAAGTATCAATAAGTTCTAAAAACGGCGTCTTATCAATATAGGTTGCCATCTTCTTTCGGGCCAAAGGCTCATCGTCTATTGCAAGGCATTTTAACATCATGATAAAGGTAGGGATAAATGAATAGCATATTCGTTTTCATTATCAAAAATATCTAATCGATAGTTGTTTTGATATAAGAGGTCTAGTCTTTTTCTTACATTCTCCAATCCAATTCCGGAGCCCTCCTCATCTTTTATTGCATTTCCTTGGCTATTTCGAACTTGTAATAAGAGTCTTTCTTCATCGGTTTTCAATTCAATATGAATGAAGCTTGGTTTTTGATAGCTCACCCCATGCTTAAAGGCATTTTCAATGAAAGAGGTAAACAAAAGAGGAGCTAGTTTTTTATTTGGAACACTGCCGGGAAGTTTAACTTGAATATCTACTTTTTCTGATACTCTTAACTTCATTAGCTCCACATAACTTTCAATAAATTCTACTTCTTTTTGAACAGTGGTGGTTTCATTGGCAGAATCATAAAGTAAATAACGCATCATTTTCGATAGCTTCATCACGGCATCTTTTGCTGTTTCGCCACTAATATCGATAAGTGTATGAATATTATTCAAGGTGTTCATAAAGAAATGGGGACTCACTTGGTGTCGCAACATTTCTAATAGATTCTCCACATTTTCCTTTTCTAACTCTTCCTTTTGCTTTTCAGAATTTGCCCATTCAAAAGAAGCTCTTAAACCGGTATCAAATCCAATAATTAAAATGGAGAATATAACAAAGTTAACAAATGGCGGTAATGGTTGTCCGGGTCGGTTTTGCTTTGGAGGAGGTGGCATCCTTCTTTCATCTGGTCTCATAGAATCGTGTGGAGGAGGCATCCTTCTTCCTTCTTGCAATTTAATATTGGGTCTACTCCCTCTTTTATCAGGTGTATTAAAAGCAATTAATCCTAATGTAAAAATAGCCACTAGAGTTAATACCGAAACAAAATATTTTGCGGTTTTCTTTTTGAATAAAAATTTAGGAACTAAGAATAATCTATTGATCAGAAATAGTATAAACAATGGAATGATACTTTCCAATGGTTTTAGAACCATTTCCCATGTGAAGGATTCGTTGCTATTTCTGAAAAGAATAGGTGCTATCAACATCACTAACCACATAAAGGTGATGAGTAATATTTCTGATCTTCTAAATAATTTATTCTTTTTCATGATTCCAAATTTACGGTTATTTGCTCGGTATCGAATTTATTGCACCAACATTTTTTTTACTATCGATTGTTCTTCAAATTGAAGTTGGTATATGTATACGCCTGTTTTGTTTTCCTTGACATTCCATTCATAGGAATACTTCCCTGGATTTAATGTGCTTGCTTCTAAGGTTTCTAATAACTGTCCGTAAATATTATAAATGCCCAAGTTCACATAGCCTGATTGTTCCAATACTATTTCTATTCTGGTTTGTTGGGAAAATGGATTAGGATAGTTTTGGCTCATTTGAATTCCAACTTTATTGTTTTCAGGATTATAAATATCTAAAATAAGAGGTTGATTTTCTTCACCAAAAGTAGCCATCATTTCAGCAAAATCACCAGTTCCATTTGGATATCGGCCCAAACTGGTATCGGCCTTTTGCTCTGTGAAAACAACCTGATCAATCACATTCATTTCTGCATCATATAAAAACAATGATTCTCCAGATGAAGATAGCTTCAGTTCAGCATGTAATCCCTCTTGTTCTTCATCTTTATCGGCCCAGATAATTAGATAATCGCCAGCCAAAATACTGGTATCTGGGAATAGCCACATTTGAGGTTCTGCTGCATCATCACTTAATGAAAATCCTTCTAATTCGATTTCTTGATCGCTGTTATTATAAAGTTCAATCCAATCGTCGAATTCTCCATCTTGGTCGGCAATAGTATTCTCATTATCAGCCATGAATTCATTGATTACCAGATCGCTACTAATACTAATATGATAGAATTCATATTCTGCTCTCACAGGCATAAAAGCTGCTGCATCATCATTTTCTGCGTAAATATAATACTCCAAATCGGAGGAGGCTATATTAATAGAAACCCCATAAATCCCATCGTTTGCTTGTCCATCTTCATGTGCTCCATCGTCGAACATCAAAGTTTTAGTAAAAGTAGCTAAGCTAGAAAATCGGTAGGACAAGTATACTTCAGTGGCCTCCTCAACAGTACTTGAAAACCATAGTTCAGTATTAGCTTCTGGTTGTTGTGGATTATGAGTAACATAAGAAATTGAAGGTGCAGTATATTCAAAATCATCGTGAGAGTTTAAATAATTTACACGGCTATTCATGAGTTGAGTGATTCCAATTTTGCTTTGTGGACCACCTCCAACAGAACTATTTACGTTATTGATAAAATTATTATAGGTATAGAATTTATTCTCATCTGCCTGAACATCATCATCAATAATATCCTGAATTTCGTAGGCTCTATCTTCATACCAACCATTATCAAAGTTTTCTTCCAAGATGGTTTTCATGTGGGCTGCATACATTTTTCTATAAACAGGATTGGATAAAATCTCTCCAATTATTGGATAATCACTTTCGTTGATGTTTACAAAGGGATTTAATTGTTGTAGCTGATAAGTAGATAGTTGTCCTGAGCTTTGAAGCATAGCAAAAATCCCAAAACTCTCATTGAAATCCCATGGTATTGGATTCATTCTTCCATTCCCATCTTGATACATATAATAGTTCTGAGGATTATTTATTGGACCATCAAGGTTTACTAATAAATTCTGGAAAGCTAAAAACCAGAGGTGTCTGTCCACATTTAAAACCTCCTCAATGTTTTCATTATCATTATTTAATACATCAAGAAAACCTACTAATTCGTTCCAACCATAATTAGATTCTAAAGCATATTTATGAAAGTAGTCACTGGAATCGTTTCCGAAATATTCCCAAACTCCCCCCATTTGATTTGGTGGTAAACCTGATTCAATTTCTCCTTTTATTCTCGCATTTTCATCTCCCTGAAAGTGTGTTCTCATAAAGAACTTATCTACATCCTGATTGCTAGTGTATAAACCTAAATATTGTCCGTTCACATACATATTACAGAAATTAGACTGACTAGCAGGGAAATATTTTCTGGCTATTTCGTAGCTCAAAACCTCTCTAACAAAGCTTGGGTCATTAAATCCGTTGGAGAGCTTTAAGGTTCCATAACCTTCTATCTCTTGGTTGTTGATGATATAATCGAGTTTTATATTAAATGGGTTTTTTACTTGGTTAGAATTATAAGAGCTATTTCCCTTATATCGAACTCCAACGCTATCAAAAACTTCACCATTAATACTCACGCTTCCTAAAAGTCTTTCTTCACCAGAACTGGCCAACTGATCCAACAGCTGATCCCAATTGGACTCTTCAAAAGTAATTTCTATTTCGTTTACAGTATTGATATCATAAAATGATTGTCCTATAGCAAAACTTGAAAAGAACAAGGCAAATGTTAATTGTAATAATTGTTTCATTATAAAATATTTTGTTTCAATTGTCTTAAAATTTAAGAAAAGCTCCGCAATAAAGCGGAGCTTCATCCTCATCACTATTTATTCCTCACTAATCTAACAAAGTTATATATTCTTATTGCATCTCCTTGTGGTCCGTGCCCTTCTGGGTAATCATCTGGGTTTCCCATCTTGGGGTCACTACGCTGAGCTCCTGCTCCATGAATATCCACCCAATTATCATTCATATATCCCATGGCTCTACCAAAAGAAACATAAGCTCCAAAACCTCCAGCCACATTCGACCAGTTTGAATGCGTTGTTCCCGACCAATAAGATCCATAATCTGATTGTCCGGCTTCGTTTGGAATTTCTGTGCTACTAAACATGCCATCAATAGCAGCAGATTGAGTAGTGCCAGGTGAGCGGCTATAATCCAATATACTTTGAAGTTCCTTTACATTTGGTAACCTCCAATCATCATATCCAGCAAATTCAAAACTTTCTGCATATGCTAATGCTTCTTCCCAGTTTAATCCTTCTCCATTGTCACTTTTCATCCACATAAGTTCGGTAGCTTCATCGCTAATGGTTTCGTCACCGTTATCCACAAATTGATTGATACCATATTCTGTATTTCCACGAACATAAGTTACAAAAAATGTTTTGTCGCCAGGTCCAAAAGGCATGGATAACCCATATCCTTTAATTCTACCATCTGCAAAATTCACTCCAAATAGCAACTCTCCATTCACATATAAACTTGAGGACGCATATTGTGAATCAATGATTCTTTCCCCTGCATCGGTGTCACCATAAGCAAAATCGAAATAATCTGTATCAATAAATGGAATCAGTCCATCTGTATCGGTCTCTTCATAACCACTCGGATCAACACCATTAAATAAAATTAAAGAATATTGTTCTTTTATGGTTGGCAATCTCCAATCATCATATCCTCCTAAATCAAAGGAGGAGGCTCCTGCTACAGCTTCAGCATAAGTCAATTTATCATTGACATCAATATCGCCATCTCCATCTGTATCAGGACTTTTTTGCCACATTAAACCAGTAACCATATCAGTTACAGTACCATCTCCATTATCTACATAGGAAGCCTGGTTTCCTGAATAAGTAGCATCTTGCCCATAAAAAGCAGCTCCTTGACTAGGTGCTGATATTTCATTTTGGTTGTTATAAAACACTGTTTGCTTGCTATCTACAATAGGATATCCTGAAACTTCAGGTAAGTTCACTTCTCCGCCAGGATTTTCTTCAATAGCAGATTCTTCATCAGCTTTTGTACAACTGATCAAAACTATTAAACTTAATATTAATCCTAAGCTGAATAACAAATCCTTTGAATATATTGCGTTTCTCATCTATTCCCTTTCTTTCTAGAATTATATATACTGCAATAATAAGATCAGAAGTATCAAATTAAAAACAAACTCTATAAAAGGCCTATGTTTCTCTATGGACACAACATTTGTATCTACGAATATTTGGTATAATAACAGATGGAATTCTTTATATATTAGCCCTCGCATAATCAAACACAAACATGATGAAACAAATTTACTTTAGCTTAGCATTTCTTATCTCTGGCCTATTCACTTTTGGTCAAACCTACGATACACAAATAGAAAACGTAATCAACACCGTTAGTCTAGATTCCTTAATATTTCAAATGAGAAATTTAAGCGGAGAAGACGAAGTGATGGTAAATGGAGAAACCACAACCATTGAACACCGGGTGAGTAACTGGGGAAATAATTTGGCCGCCCAGTATATTAAAGAAACACTAGAAAGTATTGGCTTAGAACCAACATGGGATTTATACAGCATGAATGGGGTAAATGTATATGCCGTGCAAGAAGGTAGCGTATATCCTGATGAATATTATATGATTTGCGCGCATTATGATGCTGTGGATTATTATTGTGCCGATGACAATGCCAGTGGTACAGCTGCTGTTATTGAGGCTGCCCGAATTTTAAGCACAATGGAATTTGAATATTCTATTATCTACGCCCTTTGGGATGAAGAAGAAATCGGACTCATTGGAAGTGCTGATTACGCAGCAATGGCCGCTAGTAATGGCGATGTGATTCATTCTGTAATAAATTTGGATATGATTTCTTGGGATAGCGATGAAGATATGGTTGCAGAAATACATTCTTCTTATACTGCCAATTCCAATGATCTATCAGATTATATTGTTGAGATTGATAATATTTATGATTTAGCAACCGTTCCAAGCGTTCAAAATCCTGGAGCTACGAGTACCGATCATTCTAGCTTTTGGAATAATGATTATGCTGCTGTTGCGGTATCAGAAGAGTATTATGGAGGAGATTTTAATCCTTACTACCATACTGAACAAGATAGAATAGCCATTTTAAATATGGGGTATTTCCATGAAATGTCTAAACTTTGTATAGGCACATTATGCTCTTTAAGCAAGCCTATCTTAAATACTTCTGTAGCTGGAAATGAATTATCGAACTCAGAATTAATTAAAATTTACCCAAACCCAGCAACTACTCTTGCTCACATATCTTGTCAAACTCAAGGCTATACTCAAATTACTTTACTGAATAATATGGGTCAGTATGTGACAACATTGCACCATGGTGAAGTAATGGGCGGAAACTTACAACTGGAGCTTCCTCTGAATTCATTGGCAAAGGGAATGTATTTTGTAAAAATGAAATCAGAAAATGGTTTGGTTTTACAAAAGCTAATTATAGAATAATTCCTTGTATATGAGGCGTTAATCCGAATGTAGAGAAGCCAAATTAGATATTTGTTTTGAAAATGAAACAGCTTGGTCTACTATTATTAACTTTGTTGATTGTCCCCATACCACAATAAAATAAAACAGAGAATTAAGAATAAGGAGCTTATTCGCTATGAGTATGTTGATAAATACAAAGCTATTAGTCCCTGCCTACTGCTTTACTTTGATACAGAACCTAAAATTAGACCCATTAGACAACATCGATTTAAAGATTATGAGGAAATTTTAAATTCATTAAATGAGGAATAATTTATTATCGATTCATTCAAACTGATACATTCCGTCCTAAAGGATTATCCGGAAGAATATACTGGTATCTTGTACTTCCATTTCACGGATTTATATTCAGAGGTCTTATTCAGGAGTTAACTCAAAATAAAAAATCATAAAAACACATTTAAAAGGTTAATACACCCAAAACATTTATTAGATTTGAAGGAATATTCACTCAAGTAGAAAAATGCAATTTACATATAGCTTAAGAGCTTTGTTGTCTTCTTTTGTGTTTTTTTGGTATGATAAAAGCATAGTATATCCGCCAAATTAGCTTAGATATGCTTAACAAAATTGGACATAAACTAAGTTTGACACAAGCTAAATAGGCCGTTTAAATAATAGAAAAATGAAATCCAACGCAAATTGCTCACATTTGCAAATCGCCGAACCGGCACACAACTAAAACTTGCAAAAGAGAGCAATTTTGCCTTCGTATGGTGGAATGATGAACTTAAGATAGTATCTTTGGAAGTTGGATAATTGAAGGAACAGATAGCAAAAGAAGTAAGTCAAAGAAGCAATTATGAAGGTAAAATTAAATAAGGCTGTAAAAATGTTTTTTGGTAACTCATCTTTAGAGATGGTTTACTTCGAAGCTATTGCTAACTCTTTAGATGCAAACGCAACTGAGATAAATATAAATATACAGATTGCAGCTTTCAACAAACCTGACACCTTACAAATAGAGATACTTGATAATGGAGAAGGATTCACAGATGAAAGATTTAGGAAGTTTAGCAACCTCTTTGATGTAGATGAAAGTTCTCATAAGGGTTTGGGGCGTTTAGTTTATTTATGTTATTTCCAAGACATAAGTGTTGCATCTATTTTTGATAATACTCAAAAAAGAACTTTTGATTTTAATGAAGATTTTGATGAAAATTCATATGAAATTAAAGAAATTGAGAAAACTCATTCGGGTACATCAATTATGATGCGAAACTATTCCTGGTCAAAAGTAAAGCAATATTCCTACCTTAAACCTGATGATATTAAGAAAAGGATTTTAGAAGAATTCTATTCTCGTCTTTTCTTAATGAAACAAGATGAAAAAGAAATAACTATAACAGTAAATCTTCAAGTTGAGGATGCCCACAATACGGAAGCTCTGACGTTAGATGACGTTCCTCATTTAGAAATGGTTCAAGTTCAATCTTCAACAACATTGTTTGATGAATTACATTTGTACTATTCGATTGAAGAAGTCGAATATGGTAAAGAATCATTTATCGCGGCTCTCTCCGTTGACAATCGTACAGTAAAAATGGATGTTGTTGCAAAAGAAAATGAGCCATTGGGTTATAAAATGACATTCTTATTGTTTTCGGATTTGTTTGAGGGGAAGGTTGATTTAGCAAGACAGAATTTAACAATTCCTGACAATGAATTACGAGATATACAACAAGCATTTCGAAACAAGGTTGTTGAATTAATAGAAAATGATGTGCCTAAAATAGCTAAAAGAAATAAAGAATCTCAAAAAGCATTAAATAATCATTTTCCTCATTTATCAGGCTACTTTGATACAAAAAATATTGGATATATCTCAAGAGATGAGATAATTAAAAAGGCTCAAACAAAGTTTTTTAGAGCACAGAAAGAAATATTAGATGCAGGTGATAATCTTTCAGATGAGCAATATAACAAGTCGTTAGAGCTTTCTTCAAGAGCGTTAATAGAATATGTTCTATTTCGTCAGTTGACAATAAACAAGCTTAAAAACACAAGTAAAGGGGGTGGAGAAATAGCATTGCATAATCTCTTTTGTCAACGGTTTAAGAAATTTAGTAAAGACACATCTTCCGACGATATTTATCAAAATAATGCTTGGTTGTTGGACGATAAGTATATGAGTTATGAGACTGTTTTCAGTGAAAGGGATATGAAAGAACTTGTAGCTCATATTACAGAAGGTGAAGTTGTTGAAAAAGATGATGGAAGACCTGATATTGCTTTAGTTTTCTCAAATGACCCGAAAAATGATATTCCATTTGATGTAGTTATTGTTGAATTGAAGGATAGAGGTGTTGGCTATTATGACAATGCTAAAGCTATAAAACAATTACAATTACGAGCAAGGCGGCTGATGCAATTTTATAATAACAAAATTCAAAGAATATGGTTTTATGCAATTATTGAAATGGATGAAAGTACTGAATTAGACCTGCAAGGTTCTTATACAGAATTATATTCTTCGGGTAAAATGTATTATAAAGAAGAACCTATCAAGCTTTCATTAGATTCTGACAAAAAATTACCAGCCAGTATATTTGTATGGGATATTGACGCTCTTATTAACGATGCAGATAAGCGTAATTCTACTTTCTTGAACTTGATTAAAAGCAAATTTGCAGTTGATTAGAAAAATTTGATCAGTGACGGCACCAATATTTATGTGGCCGTTAGCTCTAAATAAATTTTAAATAAAAACCCTTTATCAATCATGAGAATTATAACCCTAATCATATTCATCTCTGTAATATCGATTTTACCAACTAGCGCACAAGAAAACCCAACAACAAATCACGCTGGAATTGGAGGGATCCCCGTTTTTGATGTGCTAAATATGTTTCCAGAAAATCAAATTAGTGGAGCTGCATTGAGTGTTAATTATGGAAAGATTATTTTCCCAAACTTAAGTTTTGGTGTGAACTTGTATTACTCTAGTGTATCCAATGAATACACTTCCCAATCCATGGATTTACATAAAGAACAACAGGACATTAAAGTATTGGCCATAAGCCCCAACCTGAGATACCAATTTAAGCTAAGTAATAAATTTATACTGTTTGGGCAATCCTCCATTGGCTTTGGAAATTATAATGAAAAAACAAAAAATCTCTCCAACTCTGCAACTATAAACAATGGTGACGAAAACAAATCCATTTTAATGGTAACTGCAGGTTTGGGAGCCAACTATTTTGTCTTTAAAAATCTGGCTCTAGAGCTAAACATCCCCTATGTGTATTTAAATAGATTATCAAGCCTAGAAAATGTGGATGACTTTCATACCATTGCCCCCATGATAGGGATTCAGTATTTTTGGTAAAGCAATAATATTAAAACTATTTGTCTGATGTTGTAGCTTATTATATTACCGAACTGAGCATTATACTTACAATAGTAAATTGAAGTATTCCTATAAATTTCATTTCATAAGTTTAAAAGGCTTTATATTTACCGAGCTGAATATCTTGAGGAGGCCAAGGTATTGATTTATCGTTTGATGAATAGACTTTCAGCTGTAATTTAAAAACAAAGCCATGAAGAAATATTTACCTGTCATTTTGGTTTTATCATTTGTCAAGTTAGTTATTCAATTGCTTGGAAATAGAAACTATGGATTTCATAGAGACGAATTACTTCACCTTTCTGTCAGTGAACATATGGATTGGGGATTTATGGAGTTTCCTCCACTCATTGCTGCCATAGGAAAGCTTTCTTATTGGCTTTTTGATTATTCTCTGATGGGAATGAGGCTGTTTCCTACTCTAGCTGGTGTAGCTATCCTCATTTTATGTTGCTTGATAGCCATAGAGCTTGGTGGAAAATCAAAAGCTGTATTGCTTTCCGGAATTAGCATCCTCGCATTTCTCCCTTTTTATCGGAATCATACTTTGTTTCAACCTGTGGCATTCGACCAATTATTCTGGACTTTAGGATTTTATTTTGTGGTCAAGTTTATTAATTCAGAAAATAAAAAATACCTGATTCTATTAGGGGTTACCTTAGGTTTAGGGTTAATGAACAAATACACCATACTCATTTGGGCTTTTGGATTATTTATCGGATTGTTTTTCTATGACAGAGGGAAAGTATTTAAAAACAAATGGCTCTACCTCTCTGCTTTCATTTCATTACTTATTTTTCTTCCCAATATAATTTGGCAAGCACAAAATGATTTCCCGATTTTAAGACACATACAAGCTCTAAACGACAGTCAACTCAACGAATTAAATCCAATGGAATTTGGTTTAGCGCAATTAGACTTCCCTTTCACATTGATAATAAGTTTATTTGGTCTAGTGGCATTAATTTTTGGTAAGCATTTGAAGAAATACAAAGCCCTTGGAATAGCCACAATCGTGATTTTTTCAAGCATGTGGCTTCTCAATTCTAAAGCATATTATGTTTTTGCAATTTATCCGGTTCTTTTTGCAAGTGGCGCCGTCAAAATAGAATCATTACTATCAAAAAAACCAGTTTGGGTTTATGTTATTGCTGCTGTAACTTTGCTTCCTTCTATTTATTTCATTCCAGAACTAACACCAATCCTACCCATCGAAAAACACGTGGAATATGCCCAATTAGAGGAGGAAAAAGGACGAGTTGTACTCACAGGAGATTATGCGGATATGTTTGGCTGGGAAGAACAAGTATATCTAGTTGATAGTGTTTATCAGACTTTAAGCCCAGAAGAAAAAAACAATTGTGTTTTATGGGCAGAGAATTATGGGGAGGCTGGGGCATTGAAAATAATAGGCAAGAAATATCAGCTACCAAATCCAATATGCCGCCACGGAAGTTTTTGGACTTGGGGATATGGCAATAAAAATGCGATTGTTTGGATTAGCATAGGTAATGAGAAACCATCGGTGGAGTCTGTTTTTGAAGATGTTGAGTTGGTGAAAATAATCACTCACAAATATGCAATCGGAGAAGAAAACGAAATTCCTCTTTATATATGTAGAAATCCTAAAATCGACATCGACAAATGGTGGAAAGACCATGAACAACATATATTCAATTAAAAAAACAAAGCCTTTCTTTCCTTAATCACACGCTAATACACCACCTTTTGAACGAAATGCAATATAGTGAAGAATCCATTTTTAGAACGGAAATTGTAATGGAAAGTATTGAATCGAAATCATATTTGGAAAAACACATGTATTTGGCTTCTTCATGAGCCTGATGTAGTGAATTCACTCCGAAGAAGGTATTTTAGTTCTTAGTGGCCTATCGTGGTATAGCTTTCCGAGTACTAACAACAATCCCCACAACAATCAATAAACCACTTACCAAATGATAAACCTGTAAATGCTCTCCCAAAAATATCCAAGCAGCAAAACCACTAAATAAGGGAAGCAAAAAGTAAATCATACCAGCTGATGGAGCACCGATTTTTTCTATGGCTTTATTCCATGAAACGAATGAAACCAGGGAAGCACAAATACCAATATAGAGGATGCTAGCAAACATGGGTAGGCTGATGGTTTCAGCTTCTGTCTGCAGACTTTTATTTACTAAGAAGAAAGGAAGGAGTATGAGGAGTCCAATGAGGAAGGTGATGTATTGCAAACTAATTACAGAGATTTCAGTAGGCTTTCTTTTAAGTAACATGCTGTGAATGGAGAAGGTAAAAGCGGCCATCAACATCAATGGGTCACCCGCATGAAACGACAACTGGAGGAGACTAGAAAGCTGACCTTGACTAATAATGGTTAATACGCCTACTAGAACAATGAGTATTCCAAAGGTTTTCTTGAGTGTAATTTTCTCTTTAAAGAAAATACTAGACAAAAGGAGTATGAAAATAGGAAAAGTGAGTGCGATGAGTGAAAGATTGATAGCGGTTGTACTTCTACCGGCAAAATATATCAAGGTATTAAAAGCACTCACTCCTAAAAGGGCAGTCAGCGAAAGATAAGGCAAATTTGCTCGTATGGCTTTCCAATCTCGTTTCACGGCGCGAAGCGCAAAAGGTGTAAACACCAAAACGGCTACTGTCCAACGATAGAATGCCAAACTAAAGGGATGTATCTCTGCTGACCATCCTCTAGCTACCACAAAATTTCCTGACCATAGTGCTGTTGCCAATAGTGCGAAGGAAATCCCTATAAATTGTTGGTTTTTATTTCCCATTTCTGAGTTGCAAATGAAAGCAATTTACCGGAATCAATCAATGTTATCAGGATTTAAATGATTTGTTATCTCCATTGTAGTACTCTTTTTAAAACCCCACCGTTTCCATAGAATTGTTTACTCCAAATATCCCTGACTCTTCCAGTCGTTTAAAACCTTCCTGTTTTCTTCAGTCATTAAACCAATAGGTGGCATGGGTGCATTTGCATCATTTATTCGGTGTAGTAGATTTCCATTTTGGGTGGCTTCTTTAACTTTTGAGTAGCTCGATAAATCCAAGTTTGCGGAGGGTGAATTTCCGCTATGACAAGTAATGCAGTTGTTATATATCACATTAGATACAGCGTTTTTATATTTCACTTTTGTTTCCTCTTGAGGTGTTGCTTCATCTTTCTTTGAACATGAAATCATAAACAACCCTACTAAGCTTATCATCATTATAAATCTCTTCATCTTTTTAATTTTGAATGTTAATATTCTGAATACTAATCTGATGTTGACCTTGTTCTTCTATAGTAATTGGTGTTTGTGGATGAGTGATATCACCAGCTGAAACATAACCATCTTCATTTTTATCAGCTATTATGGTGATATAATAATCTCCAGGATGTAGATAAGTGAATAAGAAGCTGTCTTCGTTATTGTTTAATTCGGGGAATAATAAAACCGACTGGAAATTATTTAGCATATATCCATTCTCATCAGTAAGCGGTAAATAGGATAGATATGCAAAAAGCCTAGTTCCTTCAATCTGAGTATTCCTCTCCATATCCACTTTCAAATATCCTAGGGAAGGGTGCTCATCTATTCTTATGGGGTCACCAGCTTCATGAGCCAATTGTATCACATCGGTATCCAGTCCCTGTGACATAAAGGTGGCTGTTTTGGCTTTAACATCTCCCGCATTTAAATAGTAGTACTCTTCATTTAGTCGCTCTTCGTATTCCCAAGCCAACACATTTTGAGGAAAATGATATTTTTCTGCGGCTTGTTCAGCTAATTCTGAATGTTCTTTTTTTGCTTTGAAAGTCATATGACGAAGAGGAGTAATTTGACCCAATCGGCTGGTATAGGCATTGAAAAAGAGGCTGTCATTCTTAAATCTCAGCTCCATCCACATCACTTCTGTTCCTCCCACTGCATCTACCAATCTATAGAAATCCCCATCGGAATAATCCACGCTATCTAGCACAAAATAGCTGGTTCTATAAATTCCATGTAGCAATCCTCCATTTCGGGCCATGATAGTTCTGGTGTTTTTATAATCTGTGACAAAGAAAGAAGTGAAAAGATTGCCCATTGTTCCTCCTTCGAATATACCAAAGGTATGTGACGGAGAGATGGCTCTATAATCAAAAGCAAACCACTCAAAATCCCATGCCATTACTTGATTTCTGCCTACCCAATGTCCTTGCATATTATCCAAAAGGTCGAATCCTTTTTCATTGATATTAATAGGTTTTAGTTCTTGATTCATTGTTGGAGCCTGATTCACAATAAGCTCCTCTTCTTTCTTTTTACATCCCAGCAATATTACAAATGCCAAGCTTATTAAAATTAGTGTTCTCATTTATTATCTGTTTTTAGGTTTTCTACTTTGGTCCAAATTTCTTTGCTGACGCCATTAAAAGCGGTCATACTCATTTCGAGGCTATCCTTTGCTAGAAGCTGAAATTTTATTTGAGAAATTTGTTGGGTGGCACCAGTGGAGGCATCCACAAAAAACGGCTTGTCTTGCTCAATTTTACTCGATAATAACCATGGCTCTCTTTTGTTCCAATGATATTTCGAAGTTCCATCATTATAATACAAGACTTTGGCTATTATTTCACCCTCCTCCTCTGCAAATTGATAGGTGGCTTTATAGTATTGACTATTCACTTTCCAATCTCCAAGCAATCGCTCGGCATCCTGTCCACAACTTGTCAATATTAATACTAAGAATATCAGACTCCATTTTTTCATGAGGCAAAGAAAGGGCAAGTGCTATTTAATTCTTTTGATGTATGTCAAAAAAGAAGATGAAGATTTACCCTTAATTTGTATCATTGATATTAAGTGTAATACCTGAAAAACTATTTCCTCAAATAAGAAGGAATAAAATCAATACATTTGTATCAACTATTAGGGGTGCTCAATTATTGGGCTGAGATAATACCCTTAAGACCTGATTTACATAATCGTAACGAAGGGAAATGGTTTTATGATGATAATTAAATTCTAACATAAGCCGTTTCGTAATCTTTGCGAAACGGCTCTTTTATTTTAACGATATGGATAAAAAGACAACATTTGATAAGTATGCAGGCGAATACGATGCTTGGTTTTTCGACAATATGAATCTACTTACTTCTGAAGTAAGACTGGTGGCCCATTTTTTGAAAGATGCTGGAAATGTTTTTTCTGTAGGTTGTGGTAGTGGATTGTTCGAATCTATCCTAAAAAAGGATTACGATATTCATATTGAATATGGTTTAGAACCTTCTGATGGTATGGCCGATATCGCTCGAAAAAGAGGCATGACTGTAGATGTGACTACAGCAGAAAATGCAGAATTGGGAACAGAGCTTTATGATACCATTCTATTTAATGGAACTCCCAGTTATATCACTGATTTAAAAATGGTCTTTGAAAAAGCTAACAAGGCTCTAAAACCTGAAGGTAAAATTGTGGTGATTGATGTTCCCAAAGAAGGTTCATTCGCCACCATGTATAATCTGGCAAAAACATTGGAAACCTATAATCACCCTCTATTAGAAGGTGTACATCCTCTTGACGCTTACCCAATAGAGTTTGTAAAAACAGCCAATTGGAGAACAACAGCTCAAAAAATAGATTTTTTAAAAGAAACAGGATTCGACCAATTTAAATTTGCTCAAACTTTAACAAAACACCCGCTTTATTCAAATAATGTGGCAGAAGAACCCATAGAAGGATTTGATAGTGGTGATTATGTTGCTATTTGCGCTATTAAAAAATAAGCTTGAACTTGTCTTAGATAAAGTAATTGAATATCAGGCTCCCTTTAGAGATGGGACAAAACGGATATTCAATAAGCCTAAAATTTTAGCTATTTTGAGACAGTCTCTATTATTTAAAAAAACTTACATGGAAAGCTCTGCTGATTGTAACATCAGTATGTTTTCCGTGTAATTACATGGACGAAAAATCGAATTATAAACTGACTTTTAGTAAAGAACATATGAACGCTCAAGAAATAACAAGTCTATTGAACAAAGTAAGAGCAAATGCTCCTTTGGTTCATAATATCACTAATTATGTGGTGATGAATAATACTGCCAATGCTTTACTTTCCATTGGTGCATCTCCTGTAATGGCTCATGCCATTGAAGAAGTAGAAGACATGTGCAATATTGCAGGTGTTTTGGTTATCAATATGGGAACTTTGAGTCCTCATTGGGTAGAAGCCATGATAAAAGCAGGAAAAAGGGCAGTGGAAAGAAATATTCCAATTGTTTTTGACCCGGTTGGAATGGGTGCCACACCATATAGAAACCAAACGGCAAAACAAATTATAGAGGAGTGTAAACCAACCATTATTCGAGGAAATGCTTCAGAAATTATGGCTCTGAATAATGCTGATATTAAGACCAAAGGAGTGGACAGTACACAAGCGGCTGAGTCGGCGGTGGAAGCTGCGAAAGAATTGGCGATAAAGTGTAATACAACTGTTGTTATTAGTGGCGAAACCGATTTTATCACCAATGGAGAAGAGACATTCAGCATTAAAAATGGTTCGGAATTAATGCCAAAAGTTACCGGTATGGGATGCACAGCAACTGCCATCAATGGATCATTTGCTGCCATTGAAAATGACCAACTAAAAGCGGCCACTGCTGCTATGGCCATTATGGGGATTTGTGGTGAAATGGCTGCTGAGAAATCCAATGGCCCCGGAAGTTTACAAATGAATTTCATTGATGCTTTATTCCAGATTTCTGAAAAAGATATAGAAAACAAGCTAATTTTGACCAATGAATAATCTAGATTTAAGTTTATACTTAGTTACAGATAGAGGCATGTCTAAAGGTCGCTCCCACGAATACATTGTGGAAGAAGCCATCAAAGGTGGAGTAAGCATGGTTCAGTTGAGGGAAAAAGATATCTCGAGTCGGGACTTTTATCAATTGGCCTTTAGTTTAAAACAGACTTTAGTCAAACATCAAATCCCTTTGATAATAAACGACAGGCTGGATATTGCTCTGGCTGTGGATGCTGATGGTTTGCATATTGGCCAAAGTGATTTGCCTTATAATGTGGCTCGTCAACTTTTGGGTGCTGATAAAATCATTGGATTATCGGTGGAAACGGTGGAGCAAGCTCGTCTGGCTAATGCGCTCGATGTGGATTATATTGGTTTGTCTCCGGTTTTTTCAACTTTGACGAAATCTGATATTAACACTCCTCTAGGACTAAATGGAATAAAGGAAATTGCAACATTTAGCAAACACCAGATGGTGGCCATTGGAGGAATTAATAAAGAAAACACGGCTGATATTTTTAGAAGTGGTGCACATGGAGTGGCAGTTGTTTCAGCCATTGTTTCTCATGAAAGCCCTTTTCAGGCAGCTAAAGAATTAAGAAATATTATTGACCAACTATGAATTTAACAGATATTGGAGAATTTGGATTTATTGAAAGCTTTGCCACTAAATTCGACCACCTCATCAAAGAAGGAGATCGTGGAATTGGTGATGATTGCGCGGTTTTATCCATCAACAATACCACCAATCATGTCATAACAACTGATTTATTAATAGAGGATATTCACTTTTTAAAGGATAAAATATCAGCTAAAGAATTGGGTTATAAATCGCTTGCTGTTAACCTAAGCGATATTGCAGCCATGGGAGCTCAACCGCTTTATTCCTTTCTTTCGCTTGGTATTCCTAAAGATACTCCAGTTGAATTTTTAGATGGTTTTATGGAAGGTTTCTATCAGCTCTCAGAGAAATACCATACTCCTTTGATGGGAGGAGATACCACCAAGTCGGCAGATAAATTGGTGATAAATGTTGCAGTGGTGGGGAGTGTGGAAAAATCGAAAATGCACCTTAGGTCCATGGCTCAAACGGGCGATTTAGTTTGTGTCAGTGGCTTTTTGGGAGATTCCGGAGGAGGTTTAAAAGCTCTTTTAGAACCCTATGAAGTAGATGCTAATTTGCATAAACTAATAAACCGACATCACCAACCCGAACCTCAAATTCTAGAAGGATTGTTTTTAGGAAAAAGTGAACATGTACATGCCATGATGGATGTTTCCGATGGTATTTCTTCTGACCTCAAACATATTCTTAAAGCTTCCAAAAAATCAGCAAGAATTGATAAGGAGAAACTTCCAGCTAGCCCTTTATTGGCAGAGGTTTCTGAAAAGCAACAGTGGAATCTGACTGAATTATGTGCTTCAGGTGGAGAGGACTATGAATTGCTTTTTACAGTAAAACCAGAGGAATTCGAATCCTTAAATCAGGAATTTGTGGCTAAATTTGGAAAACCCTTATATGTCATTGGAAAAATTGAGGAGGGTCCAGCAGAAATTCAATGGTATAAAGATGGACAATCTATAATGTTGGACAAGCTTGGCTTTAATCATTTTGGAGGATAAATAAATCTAATCGCCCTGTCTTAAATGACGAGGGAATTATTATATCAATAAAAGCAGTATAAAACTGATATTTAATAAACTTTGTATAATAAATATGAAAACATACAATAGAGTCTTAACGATAGCAGGTAGTGATTCGGGAGGGGGAGCAGGTATACAGGCCGATATGAAAGCTATTTCTGCCAATGGATGCTTTGCCACTTCAGCTATTACAGCTATTACCGCTCAAAATACTCTCGGAGTTACTGATATTCATCCCATACCTGTGGCCACTTTGAAAGCGCAAATTAAAGCAGTTCTGGAGGATATTGGTAGCGATAGTGTGAAGATAGGAATGCTCCATAATTCAGAGACTATTTATGCCGTGAATGAGGTTTTAGAGGAGGCTAAAATAACCAACATTGTGCTAGACCCGGTGATGGTGTCTACGTCTGGAAATAAGCTTTTGCAAGACGAGGCCATTGAGACTTTAAAGCAAGTTTTGATTCCAAAAACCAGAGTGATTACTCCCAATATACCGGAGGCTGAAATTCTGTTGAACAAGCAAATAAAAGAGCAAAAAGATTTACCGAAATTGGCTCAGGAATTATCCGAGAAGTATCAAGGAGTTTCAGTATTGTTAAAGGCTGGACATCTGGTGGATGATGAGCTTATTGATATATTCTATAATGCCGAAACAAAAGAAATTATTGAGCTCAAATCCAAGCGTATTTATTCTAAAAACACCCATGGAACAGGCTGTACTTTATCTTCTGCTTTTGCTGCTTTTCTAGCCCAGGGAGTATCATTAAATGAAGCTGCTCGTAAGGCTAAGGATTTTATCAGTCAAGCCATTGCAGAAGGAGCCGATTATAACATTGGGCAAGGCCACGGACCGGTTCATCACTTTTATAAATTCTGGAAATAATGCAAGCAAAAGGCCCTTTTACTCATCAACTCTGGCAGGCTATCGAAAGTATTTATTCGGAGGTCATTCATCATCAATTTGTGTTGGGATTGGCAAACGGAGACCTCCCCAATTCTTGTTTTGCTCATTATCTATCGCAGGATGTTTTGTATATCAAAGACGATAATAAAGCTTTGACTTTAGTATCAGAAAGAGCTATAAATTCAGGACACAAAGGGTTCTTTAAAAGCTTGGCAAAGGATGGCTTGGCTATAGAAGAAGCCTTGCACGATGAGTTTTTGGAGCATTTCAAAATTAAGGAAGCCCAAGAGAAATCTCCAATCATTAAAGCCTATACCGATTTTCTATTAACTCATTCTGAGCATTCGGAATATTCCATTGTGGTGGCGGCCCTTTTGCCTTGTTTTTGGTTGTATTACAAAGTAGGAGCGGAAATCATTAATAAAAGCAAGCCAAACAATCCTTATCAAAAATGGATAGACACCTATCAAGGTGATGAATATGAAGATTTCACTTCTCAGTTTATTCAAATTCTTGAAGATTTAGCAGAAAAAGCAGATTCCAAAACCCTAGAAAAAATGAAGGGAGCTTTTGTGGAATCTGCTCGTTTAGAATTGGCCTTTTTTGAGGAGGCTATTTCTTTTTAATAAAACACAGTCTTAATATTTAATAGTTATACAAGTTCCCAATAAGGAATAAACTGAACTTCTGTATTTTCAATTAATATGTTCTTTTTGAGGTTAAGATTCACAATCATGGCGCTTTTGGGCTGATACTTTTTTAAGAAACTGCGAAATGACCTAGTAACCGAAACCTTCTTTAAATCGGAATATTTTACTTCTACCGGGATAACCTCTCCTTCTGATTGTATAATGAAATCAACCTCCGCTTTATCTTTTGTTCGCCAATGATTAATGGGTGTGGTTGGAGATTCGTACCTTTGTCGTAGGAGATTAAATACAAAGTTCTGAAATACAAAACCATTGATATTTTCAACCTGACTCAATCTACCTGTTGCAAAATTCAGCATACCAATATCATTAAAATAGACAACAGGTGATTTGGTAAGTTCTTTTTTCGCATTGGTGAAATAGGGCTTAATGATGCTAATTATGAAAGTTTGTTCTGCATACCATAAATAGTTTTTTAAAGTATCAACGGAGACCCCTGTATCAGAAGCTAATTGGGAATAATTAAGTAAGCCACCGCTCTGAACAGCCAATAGTTTTATCATTTTTACAAATTTATCAGTAGACCTAACACCGAGTAAATACGATATATCTTTACTAAGATAAGAGCTAAAGACCTCATTCATGATGTCTTTTTTGTCAGAGATAACTTTGCTGGTTACTATTTTAGGATAGCCTCCGTAAATTAAATATTCATTTAAAAATGATTGCGTTTTTTCTGTCTCTAGGGTGAAAAAAGCTTCTAATCGATTACTGTATTTATAGTTGCACTTATAATCAACGAATTCCTTAAAACTCACTGTATCCATATTTATTAATTGCTTTCTACCAGTTAATGCCTCCCCAACTTTTTCTTTTAATTCGAGACTTCCAGAACCAGTGACTAGAAATTTATATGGCAAATTCATATCATATAATCCCTTTAAAAACCGACCTGCATCTTGCTTTTGTTGTATTTCATCTATAAAAATATAAGCTGGATTATTGCCAAATTCCAATTGAATTCTACTCAATAATTTTTGTTGTGAGTCAAAATATCTTGCGTCATTTTCTATATCAAGATTGAAATATAATACCTGTTGATTGGCATGTGACAAATCTTTTAAGATTTCTTGTAAAAGGGTGGTCTTACCAACTTGTCTTGCACCAATTAAAATATCGATTTCCTTTTTTTTTAGGCTATCCAATATTAAGTTGTAGTTATCTCGCTTAATCATAATGACTTATTTGTGACAAATATAACGAATAAATATCAATTGACAATACGTATTAGTGAAATACTCGGGTTAAAACACATTTGTACTATTGAAATACTCGGGTTAAAACATATTTGTACTAGTGGAATAATCGGGTTAATAATAATTCTGCATTAGAAAATATCATTACATAATAGAACAAAGAATAATCCGTTAATTTGCCAATATGATGAACTCAAGTTTATATTTAGAATTAAATCCATTTAGCATTATGGATTTGTTTTCTTTTATTACTGCATTAGTTTTGGCGCTTTTATTTGTTTCTCGTAAATCGGAGAACCAAAAGGCTAATGTGTACCTTTCACTGGCATTAGCTAGTTTAGCTTTTGAGGTATTTGATGTTTTATCACAATCTATTTATCCCTTTGAACTAAGGTTTGTACAAACTTCTCTCTTAACTATTCCTTTCTTGTTCTTCTATATTTACCAAAGTACTAATCAAACCATAAAGAGGACCCATTATTTATTGTTTTTACCTGGGTTATTACTCAATACCCTCCTCTTATTTTTTAATGATGAAGTTGAATGTATTTTAATAGAATATGGATTTAATATCACCCTTTTAGTTTTTATTTGGAAGAAATTGGAAAACCATAGAGCGAAATTACAGCAATATTATTCCGATATGGAACACAAAACCCTAAAGTGGATGAAGCTAATTGTTTATGTGTTTTTGGGTTTTCATGCTTTATGGATTACAGAAGATATTATAGGGACTCAGAACGATATTCTTCCGGATTATTTTGCCGTATTATCTAGCTTACTTACCTTCTTTATGATATTCTGGATGGGGCATTTTGGGTTTTCTCAGCAAGAGAGTTTTAAGATAAGGCTATTTCAGGAAATAAACCCTGTAGATAAAAAACCAATTGTAGAAACAAAAATAGAAAGCAAAGATGAGGAGGCTTTTCAGCAAATTTGTTCTGAAATTATAGAAAAACGAATCTTTACTAATCCAAAACTTAATTTAAGAATGTTGGCAGAGGAATTGGAGTTAAACGAGAAAGAGCTGTCTAGAATCATCAATCAACAGACTGAATTAAATTTTTACCGTTTTATCAATCAATTTAGAGTAGATGAGTTTAAAAAGCTGCTTCATTCTCCAGAATCTCAAAAATTATCAATTATTGGCATGTCAGAGGAGGCCGGGTTCAATTCAAAATCAACATTCTATACCGCATTCAAAAGCATTGAGGGTATTACTCCTAAGCAGTACGAACTTCAAGTAAATCAGTCCAACTAGAAGCATCCGGACAAGCGAAATCATAATTTTCGAATGAATTAAAGTTTATTTGCAAATGATAATTACACAAATCATTCATTAAACTTATTTTATGATTCAAACAAAAAGTATGTTCTATTACGGGATTATTTTAGCATTTTCAATTTTATGTAGTTCTTGTCAGAAAGATATTCAACTTCCAGCAGAGACCATCACTCCAGAGGTCAACAGTGATTTAGGAATTTCAAGTGTTCCAGCATCCTTAGGAAGTGAGTATGTGAAGCATTTCAACAGGTATACTCAAGTAAAAACATCAAGCGGAAAGAGTATTCACATACTTGCTCAAGATAAGATTACCGATGAGCAAATAATTAGATGCAGAGGAATCTTGGAGCATTATTTAATGGATTATCCGGGTTCCGAATTTGGTTCCAATAAAGAAGCAATTGCCAATAAGATGGCAGATAATGGAGCAAAACTATTATTGCTAAATGGTCAGGATGATGGAGGCAATCCCGTAGAATTGGATGGTCAACCATTATATCAAAACGAAATACAAGTGGAGGGCCACCAATGGTATGTGGAGCAAAACTATGAACATAGAGATGCAGCCTTTGAAGAAATTCTTCACCTGGTTCATGATTATGGTATTGGTGTTGATGGTGAAAATTCTAGCCCTGGTGCTGCGCCCGAGTTCCAGCAAGCCATACGAGCGGCTCAGGTAAATGCCCAAAACTATCAGTTATGGGGAATTGGACAGGAAGCTTGGATTAATGAATTGAGTCAAGAAAACAGCCTGTCTCAAGAATATTTAGCTTCAGTTATCGATTC
>JADGDY010000037.1 GCA_016744655.1 Bacteroidales bacterium
GTCTCAAAATAAGAAATAAGATGAATAAAATAGGATTAATTATACGCAGAGAATACCTGACCAGAGTTAAAAAGAAATCGTTTATTATCATGACTTTCTTAGGTCCTCTATTGATGGCTGCTGTTTGGATAGTTCCTTTTTTCCTTACCACATTAGGGGAGGATATAAAAGTGGTTTCTGTTTTGGATGAAAGTGGAATGTTTCTAAAAGATTTAACTGGTGATGAAAATACAAAATTTGTAGTTGCAGTAAATGATCTGGTAGTAGCCAAAGAGAATTTAATTGAATCGGAGAATTATGCTTTATTATATATTCCTCTTCCTGAAGCAAGTTTGCCTACTTCTGCTATTTTGTATTCTAATGGGCAGGCTAGTCTCGATGTGAAGAATTATATAAAAACCACCATGAAAAAATCGGTGGAAGATGAGAAACTCCGACTCCATGGAATAGAAAAAGATGTGCTTCGTTCCATTAAAACAAGTGTTTATGTGAGTTCAATAAAATTAGATGGTAGCGGAAATGAAGAGAAATCTTCAGTTGAAACTAATATGGTACTAGGCTTATTTTCAGCCATCCTCATCTATTTCTTTATCTTTCTTTTTGGTGCTCAAGTAATGAGAGGAGTCATCGAAGAAAAAACTAGCCGAGTGATTGAGATCATTGTATCCTCTGTAAAACCTTTCCAGCTGATGATGGGTAAAATAGTAGGAATAGCAATGGTGGGTTTAACTCAGTTTATCCTTTGGATTATTCTAACAGCAGTTATTGTTGGAGGTTTTCAGTTGGTTTATTCTGATGCCTTTAAAGCAGCCGACCCAATGCCAACTTATACTTCCCAAGGTTTATTTCCTGAGCAAGTTGCCACAGAACAAGAGGTTCCAGAGGACTTTCAAGGTGAGTCTATGAACTTCATGATAGAAGCAGTAATGGCGATTAATTTTCCATTAGTTATTGGCGCGTTTATCTTTTTCTTTATCGGGGGTTATCTTTTATATGCAGCTTTATTCGCAGCTATTGGTTCAGCAGTAGATAGCGAAGCTGATACACAGCAATTTATGATGCCCATTACCATTCCGCTTATCTTGAGTATTGTAATGGCCCAATTCATTATAAATGATCCAGGTGGCCAAGTTGCATTTTGGTTCTCTATGTTTCCTTTTACTTCGCCTATAATCATGATGTTACGAATTCCGTTTGGCGTTCAGACTTGGGAACTGGTATTGTCAGGGGTTTTACTAATTGGTGGATTTATCTTCACTACTTATGTTGCTGGAAGAATATATAGAACGGGAATCTTAATGTACGGTAAGAAAGTAAGCTATAAAGAACTATGGAAGTGGTTTTTCTATAAGGGTTAAGATTAAGATAAGATGTTGCCTTTGAGCTAATAAACGACAAGTATATTGGCGTTCCACGCAAAGAAAATGCAAAGTTATTTCACAAAGTCCCCTTAAGGATTTATGTGTTAATGATAAAGCTTTGGGTTCTTAGCGTTATTTTTACTTAGCATCCTTAACGTGAAATGATTACAGGGTCTGAACTTTGAATATCAAACTTCTCATTAAAATAGAACTGCCCATTCAATCATTAAATCAGTCCTCCCTTAAACCATTAAACCATTGTCTCATTATTTCATTGATTAATTCCTTTTAACGTCTAAAAATAGTAGAATCACTGATGCGATTTTTAGGCTCTGAATGATACATTATATGTATTTTTGCCAAAAATCGACGATGCGACGACTAATATTTTCTATTTTATTATTGTTTATATATCAGGGAGTTTCGGCTTCATTCGATGAGTATTTTGTGAGCAAAACCATGCGCATAGATTATCTTCACGCTGGAAATCATCAACAGGAGCAATATTATGTTCAAATAATAAAACAAGAACCATATTGGGGAGGCCATCAAGAAAACCTAATCGATACCTTTAAATACGGAAAATATTTCTTCGAAGTTTATGATAAAACTTCTGGAGCACTGATTTATTCCAGAGGATATAGTAGCTTATTTGGTGAGTGGCAAACCACCGATGAGGCAAAAAAAATCAATAAATCATTTTTTGAAAGTATCGTATTTCCATTTCCAAAGAACGAAATTATTGTAAAATGGTATTCACGAAACTGGGATGGTCAATTTGAAAAACAAATGGAATTAGAAGTTGATCCTAAAAGCTATTTCATTGAACCTAATTTGGCTAAGCCATATCCTGTATATGATGCTTTAATTTCTGGATCTCCTCAAATCATGGTGGATATTGTGATTTTACCTGATGGTTATAGCAAAGAAGAAATGGAACTGTTTAAAAGCGATTGCGATAAATTTGCAAATGAACTGTTTAAATATTCTCCTTATTCAGACTACAAAGAACACTTTAATATTAGAGGAGTTTTAGCCCCAAGTATGGATAGTGGTAACGATATCCCTGCTGATTCAATTTGGAAAAACACACAATTGAATTCTAGTTTTTATACTTTTGACAGTGAGCGATATTGTATGACCGAAGATTTCAAAAGTGTGAGGGATTTAGCCGCAAATACTCCTTATGATCAAATTTATATTTTGGTAAATAATGAGAAGTATGGAGGAGGAGCTATCTATAATTTCTATAATGTTAGTGTGAACTCCAATGCAAAAGCAGGTGCCATTTTTATTCATGAGCTTGGTCATGGTTTTGTAGGTTTAGGCGATGAATATTATACCAGCTCAACAAGTTATAATGATTTTTATAACTTAGAGGTAGAACCATGGGAGCCCAATATTACTACAATGGTAGATTTTGACAGTAAATGGAAACATTTAGTAGATTCAAAAACACCTGTTCCAACTCCCGATATTGAAGAATATAAAGGAGTAACTGGAGTTTTTGAAGGAGGAGGATATGTGGCAAAAGGTGTTTATCGCCCTCGTCATGATTGTTTAATGAAATCTTTTCAAGATGACATATTCTGTGATGCTTGTAAGGAAGCTATTATAAAAATGATTGAATTTAACTCAGAGAAATAAAATTTTACAAATAATAAATCAAGATACAACATGGAATTAACGAAATTAGATCAAATGTTCGAAGTCCTTAAGGATAAGGAAAAGAAAGTATTGGTAGCTGCTTATGCTAACGATCATCATACTATTGGTGCAGTTAGTACTGCTATTGATATGGGCATTGTTGATGCAATTTTAGTAGGTGATATTGATACAATGAAAGCTGTTTGTGCAGAAGAAGGTATCGATGTTAACAAATTCAAAATGGTACAAGAAGCAGATGGGCAAAAAGCAGCATTTAAAGCCTGCGAACTTATCAATAAAGGAGAAGGCGATTTAATTATGAAAGGCCTCGTAAGTACTGATCAGTATATGAGAGCCATCCTTAATAAGGAAATTGGTTTAATGCCTCCTAAAGCTACTTTAAGCCATGTTACGGTAATGGAAACTCCTAATTACCACAAATTATTAGTTGTAGGTGATGTAGCTATTATTCCAGCTCCAGAATTAAAAGAGAAATTAGCTATTGCTAATTACTTAATCAGAACTTCTAAATCATTAGGAATTGCAAAACCAAGAGTCGCTATTTTGGCTGCTTCGGAGCAGGTTTCTGTTAAAATGCAAGCTAGTATCGATGGAGCTTTAATGGCAAAAATGGCTGAAAGAGGTCAGATTAAAGGTGCTTGGGTTGATGGTCCATTAAGTCTTGATTTAGCAATAGATAAGGAAAGCGCTGAAATTAAAAAAGTAGGTGGTGAAGTAGCCGGAAATGCCGATTGTATTGTGTTCCCAAATATTGAATCAGGAAACGTTTTCTATAAAGCCAATACTAAATTAGCAGGTGGTGAACAAGGTGCTATTGTTGCTGGTGCAAAAGTTCCTGCCGTTTTAAGTAGCCGTGGTGATAGTGTGAAGACAAAATTGTATTCTATTGCATTAGCTGCATTACAAGCATAATAAAATAAAATGGGTTTGTCGCATATACAAACCCTTAATTATAAAAAAACAAAACAAGCTCAAATGAGTATTAGTCAAGGCATCAGAATCATAGCAATAAACCCTGGTTCAACAAGTACAAAAATTGCGGTTTACGATAATGAATCTCCAGTTTTAGTTAAGAATATTGTACACACCACCGAAGAGTTGGATCAATTCGAAAGAATTACGGATCAGTTTGAATACCGTAAAGATCTAATTATAAATATTCTTGAGGAGGCTGAAATTAGAATGGATTTAGTTCGTGCAGTAGTTGGACGAGGAGGTTTAGTTAAGCCTATCGAGTCTGGTGTATACGAAGTAAACGATCGTTTAAAAGAAGACTTAATTGACAGCCCTATGGGAGCGGAACATGCTTCTAACTTAGGAGGTTTAATTGCAGATGATTTGGCCAAGTCTCTTCCAGATGCGAAAGCTTATATTGCCAATCCAGTGGTGGTGGATGAGTTATGCGATTTAGCTCGTTTCTCAGGTCATCCTGAATTGCCAAGAGTATCTGTTTTTCATGCTTTAAATCAGAAAGCTGTTGCCCGTCAGCATGCGAAATCGGTTCTTCGTAATTACGAAGACATGAATTTGATTGTAGTTCATATGGGTGGAGGAATCACTGTTGGAGCTCATGAAAAAGGCCGTGTAATAGATGTAAATCAAGGTTTAGATGGCGACGGCCCATTTTCTCCAGAACGTACAGGAACACTTCCTGTTGGAGCTTTAATTCGTCTTTGTTTCAGTGGAAAATATACTTTGAAACAAGTGCTTAAAATGAACAAAGGTGAAGGTGGAATGGTGGCTTATTTAGGAACTAATTCTGCTTATGAAGCCGAGAAGAGAATGGAAGCAGGCGATAAAGAAGCCAGAATGGTAAACGAAGCTATGGCTTATCAAGTAAGTAAAGAAATCGGTTCTATGTACGCTGTTCTAAAGGGTGATGTAGATGGTATTTTAATCACTGGTGGTGTTGCTCATGGTAAGTGGATGGTGAACCAAATAAGTGAACGTGTTCATAAAATGGCTCCTGTTCATGTTTATCCTGGTGAGGATGAAATGAGAGCATTAGCGTTTAATGGTTTGCGAGTGGTTAAAGGTGAAGCCGAAGTTAAGATTTACGAATAGAATTTGATTCTGAAAAATACAAAAGTGGCTAAGATTTATTTTAGCCACTTTTTTTATAATAGGATATTCGTTTTTTGCTAAAACACTATTTGTTTTTCTTTTTGTCTCGTTTTTCTTGTCTAGCTTTTTTTCTCATTTCCTTTTTTGAAAGGCCAGAATTATTTTTTTTAGTGTTTTTCTTTGAATAAGACTGCTCCTCTTTATGGTCTTTAATAAAGGTATCTTTAATTCCAGAAAAGACACTTTTCCATAAATAATTAAAAACTCCTTTGTTTTTCACTCTTTCAAATTCAATACTGGCCTTATAAAATTGATCCTTTTTATTGGGGTTTTGAACGGGGACTAATAAATTGTTAGCCAAGAAATTTAGCATCTTTTTTTCTTTTACTTGTCCATTCTCATCTTCTTCTTTTAATAGTGCGATTTTTAAATCATGATAGTAAAGATCAAGGCTTCCTGTTGCTTTCGTAGCAGTTGCTACCACATCGAAAGTCATTTTATCAATGACTCCTTCTTTAACTTTTACACCAGCAGCATTTATGGTCATTTCATTAAAGATTTCCATATTGGTTTTAGCCAACTGACCAGAAAAATAAAAAGTGTTACTTCCCAAGGGGAAATTAAAATGAGCATTAAGCTTACCTTTTCCATATACCATGGTTTCAGCTTTAATTTTCATTTCCTTTGTTGATATCCATTCCTTAGTGTTTCCGAAATTACTTATGGTAGCTTTGGCATTTTTAAATTCGATTTTGCCAGGTTTTTTAAGGCCTTCAGATGTTTCAGAATAAACTATTGTCGTATTATTCACATTAATAGAGTTGATCTCTAATTTTTGTTTGATGGAGCGAATAGCAGGCTGAGGTAGTTTAGGTGCGTTTTTAGTATTGAAAGGATAGTTTTTGTCTCTATAAATTTCAAAGTTTCCGTTGATGATGTCGATACTTTTTATAGCAAGTATTCCTTCATCAAAAAATACTGGAATATCTATTTCGTTAATGCTAATTTGCTTTATACTACCATCGAATCGATCAATTTGGAAAGGGTTTTTCTTTGCAAATTCTCTTTTATTCATCAATGGTGAAATATTGAGGTTGTTCAGGATAAAACTGGACTTGTTATCGTCAAAAATGATGTTTTCAACTTCTATATCATAGAATCCCTTTTTATCGTAAAACGAGATTCCTTGCATGTCCATTTTTATTTCATCAACAGTAAGAACCTTATTAAACTCAGGAAACTGTTTGTGATCTATTACAGGATTTAGTAGAGTAATATTGGTTCTTTTAATGGAAATATCTGGTTTTATATTTGAATGAATAAAATAATCAATGCTAAGTTCTTTAATTAGAATTTCCTCTAATGAAATATAATCGATTAAGGCTTCCTTTTTTGGTTTGTTAATGTCGATTTTCTGAGGCGGTTTTTGAACGAAATTTTGGTTTTTGTATAACTTGATTTCAGGTTTAATTATCCTGATTTTATTGATATCAATTTGTTTCTCTTGAATAAGAAGGAGTATATCTAAACTGGTTATAGCAGCACGTCTAATATGAATATTTGCTATTTGTTTGTGGTATTTGTATTTTTCTAGAATTGCAGAATTAGAATCAGGTTTTAACTCCAGATCGGTAATGCTAATACCCATATTAAAAATATCAAAATAGGCATTTTTAAAACTCAATTTGTAAATTTCAGCAACATGTTGGTTTTCTATTTTCTGTTGAATAATTCGTTTTAGAATAAATCCTGATGAAATGTAAATTAAACCTATTACTATAATGATGCTTATAAGTATGTAGATGCTAATCTTAGTCGGTCTTTTCATAGATGCTAAGATAGAAATAAATATTGAAGATAATTAAGAAAGAGGAGTAGAGCTAGTTGAAAAAAGACAAATTAATAAGGATATAATAAGCGGCAATACCACTAAATACAAGCTTTAAAAATGTTCCTCCTAAAAAACCCAAGAAACTTCCAAAACCAGCTCTTGTAGCTTGGTTTAAGTCTTTTCCACTGATTAGTTCACCAGCTAAAGCTCCTAAAAAAGGGCCTAAAATTAAACCAATAGGAGGGAAGAAGAAAACCCCCAATATTAAACCAACAATACTTCCATTAACCCCATATTTTGAGCCTCCCATTTTCTTGGTGCCTAAAACTGGAACAACCTGATCTAAAGCAGTAACAATAATTGTAAAAGTACCCCATATTACCATAAAGCGATCATCGAATGGTTTATCCTCTAAAAAATACAAACTGAGGAGGCCTAGGAATGAAATTATAGGTCCCGGAAGAATAGGCAGAACTGCTCCTGCAAGTCCTACCAACATTAAAAGAATGGCTAAAATGGATAAGAATATGTCCATAAATTGCTTTTTAGTTCAATAAGTTGGACGAGAAATATAAAGAGTGGTTACATATTGCCTGTTTCCATTTCTTCAATATCAATAATATATACTTCCAAGATTTTACATTTACCATCTGGGAGTATGTTGATATTGTCTTGGGCAGCAGGAATTAAAAGGCTTTCACCTGCTTTAATGAATCCGTAATTACCAAATTTGTCGGTGTAATTAAATGAGCCTTCCACAGCTAGTAAAATGACAAAACTATCTAGTTGGCCATAATCTTTTTGTATACCTTGATCAAGATCTAGCAGGTTAGTGGTGAAAAAATCATTATTGATAATCTCATTGGTTTCGTTGGCATTTTTCGGATATTCAGTTTTGTAATTGTCATAAAGCTCAAAGTCAATAGCCTCCATAGCTTCTCTTAAATGAAGATCCCTTCCTTTTCCTTTATCATCAACTCTATCCCAATCATAAATACGGTAAGTAGTATCTGAAGTTTGCTGTATTTCGGCCAGCAGTATACCTGGGCCCAACGCATGAACTCTTCCTGAAGGCATATAAAAAACATCCTCTTTTTCAACATTTTCAAAATTCATGATTTCTGGAAGTTTCTTTTCTTCAATCTTTCTGAGATAGACATTCTCATTCACTTTTTGACTAAATCCAGCTATCAGTTGAGCATTTTTTTCAGCTTCTAAGATGTACCACATTTCAGTTTTTCCACCTTCCATTCCTCTTTTTATGGCTAATTCATCGTCAGGATGTACTTGTATGGAGAGCCAATCTTCAGCGTCTAGAATTTTAACTAAGATTGGGAAGGTGTTGCCAAACCTTTGATAAATATTACCACCAACCAATTCGTCCATGTATATCTCAATCAGCTCGTTTAGCTCGTTTCCTTCTAGAAATCCATTGGAAATGATACTTTGTTCTGTTTCGTAGCCAGATAAACTCCATAATTCTCCACAGTTTTTTAAACCTCCAGTATCAAAACCAAAGCTGTTTTTTATTCTTTGCCCTCCCCAAATTTTCTCTTTTAAAATAGGTTTAAATTCTAATGGATATAATGACTGACTCATAAGTATTGTGTTGAATTATTATTGAAATGGTTCTGCTTTATTAATAAAGATACAAATATTCAAATAATTTTAACTGAATTGCAAATTAAAAAAAAGTCATAAAAAAAGCCAACGAGCAATCGTTGGCTTCTAGTATATATACTTTTGTTTTTATTTAAGAACACTAACTTTTTGTGTTTGAATAACACCGTCAATGCTAAGTCTTGTAAAATAAACACCTTCTTCTAGATCAGAAGTGTTAAAGTTGATAGATTTTAATCCTTGTGGCATTCTGCCTTCGTAAATTTGAATTACTCGTTTACCTAAAATATTGTAAAGGTCAAGCTGTACAGTACTTTGTTGTATCAGTGTAAATTCAACATGAGCAGTTCCGATTATAGGGTTTGGGTATATATTCACTTCATGTAAATCAGGAATAGAATTAATGTCCATTACTTCGTCGTATGAAAATTCTGCAGATGTTTCAGTACCAAAATCTGTAATTCCTTCCCAGATTAATTGGTTACTAGAGTTTACAATTCTATAAAAGCCTCCAGTTAATCCATTATCTCCAGCATCATAAATAGTAAATGTATAACAGTCATTTCCAGTCCATTCAAATGGTTCAAGGAAAATACTAGTAGCATTGTAAGGTCCCCCTTGTGCGATGATTTCACCAGCGCCGTTTTTAATATCCCATGTTGTTTCTTCTGGATTATTATCAGTCAAAATAGCTACTTTACAAGATTGAGGCAAAAATGCCGTTTTTTCAAAACTAACTTTAGCGCCATTGTTTTGAGGAAGCTCATCTACAGAAGAATTAGGATTACTCATTAAAATGTTAAACTCATTTGATTGATTGGCTATAATTTCGAAACTAGGTAATGAAATGGTAGTAGTTTCTGATTGAGCTAAATTTCCAGTCCAATTATATGTTTGGGCAGCTTCATCATTTACAGAATATTCAAAATCGAAACTTGTTAATTCAGTTGATCCAAAGTTTTTAATAGTAACAGCAGCAGATAATTCCGATCCACAAGAGGTTTGTGGGATTTTAGTTTGAATTATTCCAGCATCAATGTCTAATGCATCAATTAATTCAACTTCCGCCATTGTTCCACTAATAATTTCTTGGTGATTTTCAGCGACAAATACTGCAACTTCTAAATTCTCTAGTACTGCTGGAATATCAATATAATCTTCTGGAATTTCATAATAAAAACTATTAGAATACAAGCTGCCTTCTGATGTTTCAGATATAACTTCACCCCATTGTCCTGTCAATAAATGACGGAGCATATGCATATGGTTGTAACTATTGTTACCAGTTTGCCATCCGATTACATTATTCTGAATTAATGCAACATTTAACATATTTGTTGATAAAGGACTGTCTCCGGTATAGTAAACTTCAACATTAACTATTAGTTGTCTGGTTGAGGTGATTATTTGAGCTTCAGCTCCAACGTTTAAATAGCTTGCCTGTCCCATGATCTGATTTGCTGTACTTGACCATTGACTTCTACCTAAAGCCGTATTGCTTCCTGAAAAAAGATGACGATTAACAGTTCCAGAAGGATATCCTGTTAATCCTGTTTGTCCTGCAATTGCATTTCCCCAAGGCGTACGATAATCTGGTTGGCTCCCACTTGGACTAGCAAAAGAACCTTGATGTATATTGATTAAAATAACATCATCTGGGTTAGCATCTTGAATTCCTTGAGCAATTGCGTGTCCATCAGGGCAAAATCCACAATTAATACCTGTGAATTCTTCTAAAACTACATTTTTATTTTCTGGTGTAGTTCCAACAATAGTTTGTGCATTAATATAACTTAATGAGACCAAAGTTATTAATGAAACAAGTAAAAAGTTTTTCATAGTTGTGTAATTTTTTATTAAAAAACAAAGATAAAAATATTCTAAACAGACAGAGTCTTTTCAAAATATTTATTTAAGTTGATGTAATGGTTTTATTTGAAAATAAAAAAGCCATCTTATACGAGACGGCTTTTTTACTAGAAGGGTTGTCTAAGATTTATTTTAAAATGAAAATTTTCTTTGTGATGACTTTGTTATTTATAATGAGGTTTACAAAGTAGATGCCTTCGTCAAAATTTTGAGTATCTAATTCCCAACTTTGTTCTCCTTCTTTATATATTCTATTAGATGATTCCATCACTAAAGATCCAAGTGTGTTATAAATATTAACTTTAATATTTGAAGGTTCTTCAAGAAAGAAAGACATTGTAGTTTTAGAGTAAGTAGGGTTAGGGAATATTGCTACATCATGGTTTTTAATTGTGTTAGTAATTGTTGATGTAGGATCTCCTGCAAAGAATACAATATCAAGATGATCTTCTAATTCCGTTGTAATGTATTTAAACAACAAACCATCGTCTTTCATTTTTAGATAACCATTACCCGAAAAACCATCTCCTGCCACATCATATATGGAGAATACATAACAATCGGTCGAGGTTATAGGTAGCATTTCAGTAATTAAATCATTATTGGAATAATCATGACCTTCGGCTATGATATCACCATTTCCATCTTTAAGATCCCAAGATATTTGATTTCCAGAAGCTGAGCCAACGTATAGTTGCATTTGAATTGTCTTTGAAGTTTGTACTGCTTCGGTGAATTCAGTAGTAGAGGTATTATTAGAAGGGTTTTGATCTTCTAAACCATTAGGATTTGAAATTGTAATTTCAAATTCGTTGTTTTCTTCCATATCAAGTCCTATTGCAGGAAGAGAAATAATTTCAGTATCAGTATATTCTAAATTTCCTGTCCACTCATAAGTATGGGATTCACCACCATTTATACTATATTCAATGCTAGCTGAAGTTAAATCATTAGCACCTAAGTTTAATAGTTTTACTTGTGGAGCTATATCTCCAATGCAGGCTTCTTCGGTTGGATAAACTATTTCTCCAATTGTAACATCATAATCATGAGCTGCTTCAAATGTTAAATCAGCTTTTATACCACTTATAATTTCTTGATGAGATTCTGAGACGAAAGCTACGATATCAAGATCTTCAAGAATAACAGGTACATCATTATATTCTGCAGGTATCTGGTAAGTTAATGTAGTTGTGAATAATGTGCCTTCGGAAGTCTCTGTTATTTCTTCACCCCATTGGCCTGTAATTAAATGGCGCAACATATGCATATGTTGATAATTATTTCCGACACCACCACCTGTTTGAGGTCCAGTAATATTGCTTTGTAGTATAGCTACGTTAAGAAAGTTAGATGCAGTTGGGCTATCTCCTGTATAATATACTTCTACATTCACCGTTAATTCTCCTTCATTTGTGCAAAAGGCTTCGCTACCAACGTTTAAAAAACTAGCTTGCCCTAGTATTAAATTTGCTGCTGAACTCCAAGAACCTCTGTTCATTGCAGTGTTAGAACCAGAGAAAAGATGTCTATTAACTGTTCCAGAAGGATAGCCTGTTAATCCTGTTTGGTTTGCAATAGCATCACCCCAAGGTGTTCTGAAATCAGGTTCGCTCCCACTTGGTGTAGCGAAGCTTCCTTGGTGTATATTTATTAATATTACATCGCTTGGGTGTTGATCTTGTATACCTTGTGCAATGGTATGGCCATCAGGGCAAAAAGTACAATGAATTCCAGTAAACTCCTCCAAAACAACATTTTTGTTTTCAGGAGTTGTACCAACAATAGTCTGTGCGCTTATTTGACCAACAGTAAAAAGTGAAAATAAGCTAAAAAGTAAAAGGTTTCTCATAGTTTGGGTTTTCAATTTGTTAAAGAGCAAATATAAAGTTTCTAGTTGTATTATTTTGAGGCATTGGGATATTTAACATTAAGACAAAAAAAGAAGCCATGCTAAAAAATTAGCACAGCTTCATCTAAAACTCAAATTGAAATATTACTTCTCTAAAATAATTTTTTGTGTTTTAACAATATCGTTCATTTCTATTCGAACAAAATATGTACCATTATCTAAGTTAGAAATATTGATTTGCTGATTTAAATCAGTATTATTTATTTCTACAACTGTTTGTCCAACGATATTAAATAAAGATACTTGAGCATTATTTATATTGCTAATATTTAATAAACCTGTACTTGGGTTAGGATAAATAGAAATCTCATTATCATTTAAGATATTCTCAGTAGCATCAACAACATCATTATTGAATGGAGCTAAATCGCTAGAACCAAAAGTTCCGCCTTCTAAGAATAAAATACCATCATTATATAATTTGAAGAATCCTACGCCATATCCTGCATTCATACCATCTCCGTAAGAATCGAAAATTTCGAAGGTATAACATCCAGCTATAGGTAAGTCAAATTCTGTTTGATCTTCAACTAAAACACTAGCATCTGTATAAGGACCACCACTGTATAAAACTGTTCCTGCATCATCTTTAATTTCCCATGTAGTTTCAGAACCATAGTTATCAGTTTGTAGATCTAAAGTAACATTAACTACACTAGTAGCCTCAGATGCTGAGGCCGTAATTGTATTGTTTGTAACGTCTGGGTCAACTTCGCCATTAACTTTTGTAACAGTAATTTCGATTTCGTTTGTCTCTTCCATAGGGAAAGCTAATTCCGGAAGTTCAATTTCTTTATTAGCGTAATATATAATAGTTCCAGTC
This sequence comes from Bacteroidales bacterium, assembly GCA_016744655.1. Taxonomy (GTDB): domain Bacteria; phylum Bacteroidota; class Bacteroidia; order Bacteroidales; family UBA12170; genus UBA12170. Next base: position 13,149 of record JADGDY010000037.1, read on the forward strand.
CAATCATAAACCATTGGTGTACCACCATTAGCGCTATATGTTATTTCCATTGATGTAATATCGTTTCCAGCTTTGTTTAAAACATTAATTGTTGGAGAAACTGCACCTTCACCACACATGATAGCAGGAATATTTGAAGCACTCATTAAATCGCAGTCGTTTTGTGTTGTTGGAGGAATAACTTCAACATGACACTCATTTCCGCTAATTATTTCTTGCTCATTTTCAGCTACAAAAGCTATTATTCTTAATTGATTAGGATTAAGGATAACATCATTGATACTTGAAGGAATTTCCCATGTATATGTTCTGTCAACGAAAGACCCTTGTGTTGTAGCTGTAATATCATCACCCCATTGATCGGTTAATAAATGACGGAGAGCATGCATGTGTAGGTATTGATCACCAACTACATAATCAGGGTTAGCTGTCATACCACTTTGTGGGCCTAAGATACTATCTTGTACTAAAGCTACATTTAGTTTATTAGAAGCAGGAGCATCTGTTCCTGTGTAATAAGCTTCTACATGTACGCTAAGTAGAGCAGGAGTTACACTGAAGTCAACTGTGGCTTCAACACCTACATTAACATAAGATGCTTCAGCAAGAGCAATATCAGCAGCAGCTGCAAAATCACCTCGACTCATAGCGGTTCCACTAGTCCCTTGCTGCATTCCTTCGAAGACATGTCTGTTAATCGTTCCGGCAGGATACCCTTGAAGACCAGTTTGGCCAGCTATAGCAGCACCCCATTCGGTTTTGAAATCTGGTTCCCCTGCGGAAGGATTCGCATAACTGCCAGTATGTATGTTAATAAGAAATACATCTTCTGGATGAGCTATAGCTACAAGATTTGCTAATCTGTGTCCATCAGGACAAAATCCGCAATGGATTCCAGTAAATTCTTCAAGAATTACATTCTTGTTTTCAGGATCTGTACTAACAATGGTTTGGGCAAATAAATGTCCCATTCCAACTGTAAGTAATAATAAAAGTAAATTTTTTTTCATGTCTGTGTATTTTGATTAGTTGTTGACAAATATAAAAAAATATTATTAACGACACCTGACTTTGTAAAATAATTACTTAAGAGAAGTTTAGATATTAAAATATTAACACAAGGTGTGATTAAAAGAATAATTATTGAAAGATACTTAAAGATAAAAAGGAAATAAGGATAGTGTTGATAAAACAGAATAGATTATTACTGAAGTGTTTTGTAAGTGTCAGAAAAATAGGTGATAAAATACAGTTCGAATTTTGTGAAATAAGCTTTTACTATTATTGTTTGTAATTAAATAAACTCTCCTTTTAAGAGTCTTTTGAAAATATTTTCTAAAGTTTAGGCAACTTAAAGAAAAATATATTGTATTAGTTGTAATGTTTAGTTTGTTTTTTACTTATTTTTACGCCCAGAAACAAATTATAAAAAATTAAAATAAATACCGATGAAGAAAACACTACTATTTTTTGCTTTATTTCTACAGGCTACATTCCTTTTAGCACAAGGAAGTTTACAGCTATTTGATCATGATGACAATGAATTTATTAATGGTCAGAATCATGATGTTACGGTTGATTTTGCAAATTGGGAAAATGTATCCCCTGAGCTTTTTGTAAAAAATAATTCAGCCAATGCTCTTTCAGTTAAAATTAGAGTAGAAGTGGTTTATTTACCAGAATCTACATCAAGCTATTTTTGTGGTCTAGGGAATTGTTTTGCTCCAGGTGTAACAGTAACACCTAATGCTTTCCCATTGGCTGCGGGTGAGTTAATTGGAAATGCAGGTGTTTTTTCTGCCCATTACCAAGCTAATAATGTGGAAGATGACGCTGTTATGCGCTACACGTTTTTTAATATAGATGATGTAAATGATACTATTTCTGTTACTTTTACATTTGATGGTACCCCAGAAGTATCTGGTCCTAGTCTACAGCTTTTTGATCATGATAATGTTGAATTTGTAAATGGGCAAAACCATGATGTAATGGTGGATCCTGCAGAATGGGAAACTGTATCACCTGAATTATTCGTGAAAAATATGTCTGATGATGATGTTAGCATAAAAATTAGGGTGGAAGAAGTTAGTGTAATCGAAGGTAGCTCAAATTATTTCTGTGGGCTTGGGAATTGTTTTGCACCTGGCGTTACTGAAACTCCTAATCCTTGGTTGTTAGGTGCTGGTCAGTTAATTGGTAACGAAGGTGTGTTTTCGGCACATTATCAAGCTAATGGTTCTGAAGGTAATAGTATAGTGAGATATACATTTTTTAATATTGATGATCAAACTGATACTATATCTGTAACATTTACATTTGTTGCTACTCCTACTGTTTCAGAATCTTCAATGAAGCTTTATGATCACGATAATGTAGAATTTGTTAATGGACAAAATTATACTGTGAATGTGGATACTGCAGCATGGGAAAACGTATCACCAGAATTATTTGTGAAGAATATTTCTGAAGATAATATTGATATAAAAATTAGAGCAGAAGAGATTTCGGTACCAGAAGGATCAGCAAATTATTTTTGTGGATTAGGGAATTGTTTTGCTCCGGGTGTTATGGAAACACCTCATGCATATACAGTTGCTGCTGGACAATTAATTGGTAATGAAGGAGTGTTCTCATCCCATTATCAAGCTAATGGAGTTGCGGGTAGTGCACAAGTTCGCTATACTTTTTTTAATACCGTTGATTTAAACGATACAATTTCAGTTACGTTTACATTTGACAATCTAGATGGAGTTAATAACCTGTATTCTGAACATAAGTTCGATACCTACCCTAATCCAAGTCAGGGTATAGTAAATGTTAGATTAAGCGACTTTGATGTTCAGGAAGGAACATTTGAAGTTTATAATTCACTAGGGAAATTGGCCTTTACACAATCATTTAAAGGAGAATCTATTTTAGTAATAAATTTAGATAACCTTCCTAAGGGAGTTTATTTGACAAGAATAGTATCAAAAGGAAGTTTCTCTTCTGCTTCGAAATTAATTTTGAAATAGTATATTCTAAAATATTTCAAAAGGCTCGGTAGTCCGAGCCTTTTTTTGTGCCTTACATTTATACTTTATATTTTCTTTGTTTATGTTAAACTAACTAGTAAATGTTTATTTTTGGGATTCCAAAAAATATATATAGATTATTTTTATTTACATCATTCAAACTCACAAATTATGAATAAATTTACCCCTATAATTACATTTTTTATATTCTTAACTAGCCCTATTTTTATTTATGCACAAGCTGATAAAATTGACATTTTAAAGCTGAATGGTGAAGTAGTAGAGAATGGTTCTGAATTATTATCCTTTGCTTTTGGTTCAGCAGGGAAAAATCTTCTGACAGATAGTCTTATAATAAAGAATACTAGTAATGAAACTTTAAGAATTCAAGTTAGGAAAAATGAAATTTCGGTTGTTGATGGAACTTTTAATAACTTTCATGCTTTATCACAAGATGTTCCAGCCTCAGAATATGTTACACCTAATGTTTGGGAGTTAGGACCTAATGAAACTCTTCCTAGAGAAGCTTATTTTCTTGGGAAATATTTTCTTCAAAATCAGTTTGGGACTTCAAGTTTTTTATATAGTTTTCTAACCTTAGACGAAAACGAAGTAGTTCACGATTCTGTATATGTTATTTATCATTTTTTAAATAATTCTGTTACTCCCCTAGATAACCAAGATAACGTTTTTGTGAATAGAGAAGTATTAGTGACTGGAGATCCAAATGAAGAAATATTGTTTCCTGTTAAATTATTTAACCACAATTCTGATTCTGTAGCCATTAGAATCGAGAAACAAATTCTAAATCTTGAATCTGGACATGATGTATATTTCAGCTATGGAGGTGATGATTATACGAGTTCAGATGATTTTAGTTCTGAAGAAGGTTATTATATTTCTTCTATGGATACCCTATACGGTGAGCTTGGTTTCATTGCAAAATTTAATGCTCATGGCGAAGATAGCAATATAGAGTTATCTAAGGTAAACTATAGATTTTTTAATATAAATAATGAAGATGATCAAAGTGATATAACGTTGTTATTCAACCCTAGTGCAGTAGGTTTCTCAGAAATTAATGAATATGATATTTCTGCGGTTTACCCTAATCCAACTGGTGATGTTTTTCATATTAATCATCATTTACCCTATAGTGTTAATACCATTATGAAAGTGTATAATAGTGCTGGATTATTGATTACTTCTAAGGAAATCAACAATAAGGATTTGATCTCAACTTTTTCAATTGGTAATTGGGAAACTGGAATTTACTATTTGTCTATAGAAATTGATGGTAAACCAATTGGTACAGAAAAAATTATCAAAAAATAAACGTCATTTTATCTCAAAAAGACTCCTTTTTATTTTAAAGAGGAGTCTTTTTTTTTGAAAATTGATTTTTTTAAAACTGGAATTACTCATTAAAAATAACGATTTTTGCAAAAAAAATAAAATGGGAACGATTTCTGAAAACATTAGACATTATTTAGACCTAATTCCGAAAAATGTGAAGGTAGTTGCAGTTTCTAAAACAAAACCTAATGTAGATATTCTTGAGGCATATAATCAAGGACAAAGGATTTTTGGAGAGAACAAAGTTCAAGATTTAACTCAGAAGGCAGAAGTCTTACCAAAAGATATTGTTTGGCATTTTATAGGTCACTTACAAACCAATAAAGTCAAATATATTGCACCATTTGTTAGCTTGCTACATGCAGTGGATAGTTTTAAACTATTGAAAGAAGTTAACAAACAAGCAAAAAAAAATGATAGAAAAATATCCTGTTTGCTCCAATTTCATATAGCAACTGAAGATAGTAAGTTTGGTTTAAATATGGAAGAGGCTGTTTCAATACTAAGTGATGTTAGGTTTGAAGAGTTGAAAAATATCGAGATTATTGGGGTAATGGGAATGGCGACCTATACTGATGATGAAAAAACTATTAGAGCAGAGTTTGCAAAATTGGTTTCATTCTTTAATGATCTAAAAAAGGCATTTTTTCAAGAGCAGAAGAGCTTTAAAGAAATTTCTATGGGGATGTCAGGGGATTATCAAATCGCTATTGAAGAGGGAAGTACAATGGTTAGAATCGGGAGCTCTATATTTGGAGCTCGAAATTATTAATCTACGATTATGAAATTATTATTAAAAATATTGACGATTAGCTTTGTTCTCTTAAACAATTCTATTTGGTCACAATCCTCCAATTCCTTTTATGAGCATTACACAGGTTTAATATCAGAGGAACTCAAATTAACAGCAGATCTGATTAAATCTGAGGATGGTTTTACAGGGTTTTACTACTATGAGTTCATAGAAGACGGAACTTGGATTACGAGCAAGCCAATAGCTTTAGATGGACGAGTAGATAAGCAAAACAAGTTTGTATTAAATGAATTCGGAGACCAAACTAGTTTTTTTAGAGGACAACTAGAGAGCTCAAAACTAATAACAGGTGAATGGGTTAATGAGAATCTAGAAGAGCCAGTGAGTTTTGCTTTGAAAGCTACCTATGCCCAAGGAAGTATACCCTTGAACCTGTCCGTTTATAATTCCTCAAAGTTATTTGATGATCAAATAGGGAACCCAAGCGCTGATTTTAACTTAAGTTTACTATTACCAAGTGTACAACTTGATGAAGCAATATATTCCCAGTTACTTAAAAAGATATACTATTTCATTGGTTTTAGGGGAGAGCTTCTAAAGCAACAACAGATTCTTTCTAGTCTCGAGGAAAGATACTTCAAGCAATTTCAATCATCATTAGGAAATATTAAATTAGACAGTTTCCCAGAATCTTTCAATTGGGAAAAGAATATCCGAATGGATGTGATCAATAATGAATTAGGTTTGTTGTGTTTGCAATTTGAAACTTTTGCTAAAACAGGTGATAGAGATGGCACTTTAGTGAAAAAATATTTAGTTTTCAATTTAAAGGAAAATAAACTATTAAAAAAAGAGGATGTTTTTATTAACGATAAACTCGATGATTTGGAAATGCTATTACAAGAAAAAATCCGCCAGCAATACAGAATATCAGAAGGTTCACTGTTAAGTAAATCAGGTTTTTTTCAGGACAGTATTTCTGTAACGCCTAATTTATATATTCATCCAGGAGGAATAGGATTCTATTATAATGTCTTCGAAATTGCTCCTGAGAGTACAGGCTCTTCTGATATCTTTATCAGTAAAAATGAGCTTTTACCGTATTTAAAACCAGAAATTCAGCGATTATTCAGGTAGATTTCGGTATTCCAAATCCTAATTAATTCTTAATTCAACAATAATTTAGTGAATTGTTAATGATTTTATTGACCATACATTGCATAATTTAGTCAGAATTTACTACATTTGCAAGTAATATGCTGTAAATAGTGTTGTATTGCAGTGGATGTTACCAGGAAATCTATGTGTTTTTTGAATATGAGCTCTCTAGATGGGCCAAATTATTAAATAGAAATTATTAATTCTTTATATAAATTATTATGAGAAAATTTTACGCATTATTCTTATTTGTTTTATTAGGTCTTGTGGGATTCTCCCAGATAAATGGTGATTATCGAACAGCACAGGATGGATTGTGGGCTGGTGCAAATTGGGAAAAGTATGACGGAAGCTCATGGAACCCTGGGTCATACGTTGTAGGGCCTACCACGATTGCTAACGGGAATACGGTAACAATAAATCATGTTTGTATTATAGCTGGTGCTACTACTGGGGAGGCCAATGCGTATACAGTCACAAATACGGGGGCTATAATTGTAACTGCTTCTTGTCCAATTTTTGGTATAGGGTATAATGATGGGTTTGCTGGTTCTTTTTATGGGGGATTAATTGTTGATGGGAGCGTAACGAGTGCTGTTAATGTGGCTCTTATTAATGGCTCTATTGATGTTGCAGGAAGTCTTAGTTCATCTGGAGGAATTGCTATTGATGGAGCAGGAACAGGAACATTAATAGTAAGAGAAAAATCTGAAGTAACAGCAGATGTTACTAATGCAGGATCTGTGTCTAATTTGATTATTAAATCTAATGTGAATGGTACAGGAAGTTTAATTTCAAGTGGAAGCCCGAGTGCAACTGTTGAGAGATATGTTTCAGGTAATTCTTGGCACTTGGTTGGTAGTTCAGTTAATGGATCTACCGCAGATGTTTTTAATGGTTGTTATCTACAATTTTATACAGAAAGTTCTAATACATGGACTTATATTACGTCACCTAGTTACTCTTTAGGAAAAGGTTCTGGATATTCTATTTGGTCAAATTCTTCAGCTACCTATTCTTCTACAGGAGCAATGAATAGTAGTGATAAAGCATTCTCGAACCTTTCTTATGGGGGAGATTCGAATCATGGTTTTCATATTCTAAGCAATCCTTTTCCTGCAGCCATTAAATGGCTTACTGGATCTTGGAATAGCGTTGGTGTTAGTGCTACAGCAAAATATTATAATGGAAATAATTATGTGGATATGGGAGCGGGTACTGTAATCCCCGCACAAAGTGGGTTTGTTGTTCAGATGACTAGTGGGACAAACTCATTAACAATTCCTGCTGATTCAAAGGTGCATAGTTCAACTGAGTTTTATAAAAATGTTGCTAGTGAAATGAGTGTTCTAAGTCTAAGTTTAACTGATGATATGGATGAGACGAATGATAAGTTTTTTGTTCGATTTTATGAAGATGCCAGCGTTGAATTTGAGCATGATTACGACGCTTATGAGCTTTATGGAAGTGAAGATGCTGCGAATGTATTTGCTATTTTAAATGACGAATACGTTTCTACAATGGGAGTTCCATTTTCTGATGAAGAATATACTATGCAATTAGGATTGAAAAAAGGTGCTGCTACTAATTACACTTTGACTATCAGTGACTTTGTATTCCAAGATGGTATCGAAATAGTCCTCGAGGATGTTTTAACTGGTGAATTTATCACCCTTAATCAAGAAACTGTATATCAGTTTACTTCTAGTGATGGGGATATTCTAAATAGATTTAATTTGCACTTTGATGGGGTAACCTCCGTGCCTGAGTCTATTGCACAGCAAGGAATTGACATGTGGGCTAATAAAGGAAATTTATACATTCAGAATAAGGACTTAGTTCAGGGATTACAACTTAGTATCTTTAGTATTGATGGAAAATTGATTTATTCCAAATCTTTAGATGCAAATAGCTTTGAGAAAGTTCAATTTGATGCTCCTAAAGGTGCCTATTTGGTGAAGTTAATTTCGGGAAATAAGATGCATGCGATTAAAATGCTTAAGTAATTATTTATTATTCCTCTCAAATAATTAAAAACGTTTATTATGAAAAAGAGAATCCAGTTTGTATTAATATTTATCTTCACTTTGCTGATTTCATCAGTATCAATGGCACAATTAACAGAGCCTGGGGATGGAAATGGTGGAGATCCTAATGGAGAAGGTACTCCTGTTGGTGGTGGAGCCCCTGTTGGAAGTGGTTTAGCACTTGTTATTGGTTTAGGTTTAGCATATGGTGGCAAAAAAACATACCAGAGTCAGTTAAAGAATTTAGATAAAGTCTAAAATTAGAACTATGAAAAAATTATACGCATTTTTAGCTATGTTTCTGATTGTATATAGTCTGTCTGCACAGGTTAATGGTGATTATAGGACCACTCAGGTTGGGCCTTGGAACTCTACCGGTTGGGAAAAATATGTTGGAGGAGCTTGGTCTAATGGTGGAGGTTTTTATTCTGCACCTAATCCAGTTCCTAGCGGTGTGACTGTTTATATTTATCATCTCACAGCTTTGGTTGGTAGCTCTAGCGGGGCTGCTAATGCATACCATCTCGTTAATAATGGTACCATTGAGGTCGCTAGTGGAGCTTCATTTTATGTTGGATTAAATATTGGAACTCCTTGGGCACCAGATTATAGATATGGTAATCTTACAGGTAGCGGAGATGTGAATTTTGTAGGTTTGTTTGGTATTGCTTATGGCAGTGCCACTATTGGTTCGGGAGGAACAATATCAGAGCAGGGAGGAAGTATTTCAGGTGCTACATATTTGACAGTTGATGGTACATATGATTATAGCCTTAATGCAGGATCTCTTCCCTCTGGAATTACATGGGGTTCTAGCTCAGTTTTAGAGCTAAGCGCTATAACTAATAGCTTTCCTGTTTTCCAGACAGACTCATATAACGATTTAACCATTTCTTCACCTGGATTGTCATCCAATGTAGAAATTGAAAATAGTGTTGCTTCAAAATTCACCAATATTATTATTGAAAATACTGGATCTTATGCGATAGAAACTGATGCTGGTGATTTAACTACCGTTTCTGGTAACCTTACAATAGGAGCTAGTGCGAAGTTAATTATACAACCAACAAGTCTATTGACTGTTTCTGGTACTTTGACGAATAGTGCTGGGATTGCTGGTTTTGTTATCAATTCAAATGCCACGAAAACGGGAAGTTTATTGACTTCTTCTACTGTAAGTGGAACTTTTAATCAATTTATATCTAATGGACAATGGCACTTGATTGGTAGTCCTGTTACTCAGGGTTCTGGTGCTACATTGGCTGATTTTAACCCAGCTAGTGGAGATGGTTATATGAGGTCATATGAAACAGTAAATTCTGGATGGGGAGCATATATGACAGATGTGTCGACCCAGTTAGTAGTGGGTACTGGTTATGAGTATTGGACTACTGTTGATAATACTGTATCTGTTACCGGAACATTTAACAATGGAGCTCAAAACAATACTTTATTGTCTACAGGAAACCAGTATAATTTAATTGCAAACCCATATCCTTGCTCAATTGATTGGACCACAGTTTCTGATAGATCCAATGTTCATGGAAGTACTATGTATATGTATTCAAATACTTCTGGTACAGAAGGTTATTTTGCTGTAAATGGTTCAGGTGTAAGTACTCCTTCTGGTGCAAATCAATATATTCCTCCATTTCAAGGGATATTTGTAGAACAATCTTCTGGAAGTACATTGAATTTTTCAAGTACAAATAAAGCACATGGAGATAAAGCGTTCTATAAGGAATCTAAAGAACCATCATATTTTGATTTAGTAAGATTACATGTTGCTCAAGAGATAGATGAGGAAACAATGTATTCTGAAGTGGTAGTTCTTCAAGACTTAGATGCTACTAATGAATATGATATTCTCTTTGATACAAAAAGACTTGGGAATGGTGGTTCTGACTTAGTAGCTCCAAGTGTATATGCTATGGTTGATTCTGAAAAAATAATTATTAACTCAATTTCAACATACCCCGCTGTTGTTCCTGTTGAAATAGAAGTGGTTGATGCTGGTATTGTTACGCTTACTGTTTCTGAATTGTCAAATATTCAACCTTATACTGAAATTAGACTTGAAGATATTGAAACTGGTGAGTTCTATGATTTAGACGAAAATTTTGCTGGACTTACTTTAAATGCAGAACCAGGGATTATAGATGATAGATTTCTAGTTCATTATAATACTTCCGTAGGTTTAGAGGAAGAGAGTATTGAAAATACTAGTATTTATTCAAATAGAAATATTATCTATATCGATTATAATAGTTCTGAAGATGTTGATGTACAAATTGTCAATATGATGGGGCAAACGATTTATGAAGGGAAGAAATCAGGAAATGGTTTAACAACTATTACTCTGGATCAGCCTTCTGCCTATTATATTGTTCATTTAATTTCAGAACAAAATACAATGACAAAAAAATTGTATATTGCAAAATAAATTATTAATCGTATTTTTGCCCAAAATTATGACGCTACGAAAAAAAATATTTATTCCCTTGATTGTTAGTTTAATGCTGATAGTTAGTTCATCTGTTTTTGCCGGTGACCCACCACCAGTAGGGGGTGACCCTGGGGATGATCCAAATGGAACTGAAATTGGTGGATCAGCACCTATTGGTTCAGGATTGATACTTATGCTAAGTTTAGGTTTAGCTTACACTTCTAGAAAAACATATCTTCTTTCTCAAGAGGAGGATTAGTAATAATAACCAGTAATTGGTTGAATAAAAATATCTCAAAGTGAGATAGCTTATTAGAGCTATCTCACTTTTTTTATTTGTTAAAATCTTGAAAAGCCTCCTAGTTCTCATCTCAAACTGACATTACTTTCCTTATATTTGGCAACTATCTCAATATTATTGGTCTAGTAATAAATCCTATTTATTTAATCTACAATTATGAAAAATATTTATCTTTTAGTTTTTATCTATTTGTTCACTGCTAGTGCTTCTTTTGCAACATTAAAGCCAGGGATTGTTACTAGTGACTTAATAGAGTATTTACAACAAAAAAATAATGAAGAGTTGATCCGTATCAATATCCGATTGAAGGATCAGAAAAATATGCTTGATGAGTATGTAAGCCTTAAAGGTATGGAAGCTCAAGAAAAAAGATCAATAGTAGTAAATGACTTAAAGTCCTTTTCTAAAAGATCTCAGTTGGAATTAATCAGTTTTTTAGATTCTAAATCTTCAACAGATTACAAGATGATCAAGCAATTCTGGATAGCCAATGTGGTAACAATATGGGCAAGTGAATCATTAATTGAATCTCTCTCTAAACGCGCAGATATTGCAAGAATTGATATAGATGAGGAGAGGATGCTGATAGATACTATCCCCTCAAATCCTAACCCTATAAGTACTGCAGAAAAAGGGGTGAATGAAATTACATATAATGTTACAAAAGTAAATGCAGATGATGTTTGGGCTGAAGGGTATACTGGTCAAAACGTAATCGTTTCTGTTATTGATGCAGGAGTAAATTATAATCATGAGGATTTGCAAGACCACATGTGGATTAGTGAAGAATATCCAAATTTTGGATATGATTTTCATAATGATGATAATGACCCAATGGATGGTCATGGTCATGGAACTCATTGTGCTGGTACTGTTGCAGGTGATGGAACAGCAGGTTCTCAAACTGGAATGGCTCCAGATGCATTTATTATGGGTTGTAAAGTATTAGGAGATGATGGCAGTGGTAATGAGTCGAGTGTTTGGGCTGCAATTGAATTTTCAGTAGAACAAGGAGCTCATGTATTATCCATGTCTTTAGGTTGGCAGCATTCTTGGAATCCTGATAGAGTTACTTGGAGACAAACTTTGGATAATACTTTGGCCGCAGGAGTTGTGGCTTCTATAGCTGCTGGTAACGAAGGTGGAAGTATTACAAACCCTGATGATGTTCGTACACCAGGTGATTGTCCTCCGCCTTGGCTGAACCCAGATCAAACGCTTATTGGAGGGATTTCTTCTGTAGTATGTGTAGGAGCTACCAATTCTAATGATAACGCTGCTTCATTTTCAAGTAGAGGCCCCTCTACTTGGGAAACGATAGAACCGTTTTTAGATTATCCATATAATCCAGAGCTAGGTTTAATAAGACCAGATGTGAGTGCTCCAGGTGTAGATATTATATCTACTGACGCTTTCAATTCAAGTGGATATACTGAGATGAGTGGTACTTCAATGGCTACTCCTGGTGTTGCAGGTGTTATGGCATTATTGTTATCCAAGAATCCTGGTTTAAGTCCTGAAGAGATTTGTATGATTTTAGAAACAACTTCTATAGACTTAGGTGAAGATGGGAAAGATAATATATTTGGAGCAGGTAGAATAGATGCATATGAAGCTATTATTAATACTAATGAACAAGGACCAAGTTATGAAAGTCATTTAGTTATTGATCCTAATAGTAATGGAGAAATTGAAGCTGGAGAAACTATTCAACTTACAATAACCATGTATAATGGGAGTGATATTGGATTCTCAAATGTTGACGTTACGGTCTCTTGTGAATCTACTTTTATAACAATGGATGATGATAATGAAAATTATGGTGATTTTGATGTAATGGAATCAGTTACAGTTGATGAAGGTTTCTCTTTTGTTGTTGCAGAGAATATGCCTGGTTTGGAAAATTTGAAATTTAATGTTGTTGCTACAAATGGTTCTGAAACCTGGAACAGTTCTTTTACCGTTCTTTCATATGGACCTAGATTAATGTTAGGAGATTTGAATATTGATGATAGCGAAGGCAATGGAAATGGAAGATTAGATCCAGGTGAAGATGCAGTATTTATGATTGATATTATGAATATGGGACAGTCTGAGGCTAGTAATGTAAATATAGATATTGATTATAGTGGTTCATTTTTAACTTTTGAGAATTTAAGTTCAGCTATTGATAATATAGGAAGTGAAGGAACAGAAACTGCAGAGTTTAATATCTCTGTGTCAGATCAAGCTCCTATTGGATCATATGATTCTTTTATTGCTAACTTGGTTTCAGGAGAATTTGAAGACTCAAAGGATTATGATTTAAGTATTGGTCTTATCTTAGAAGACTGGGAAAGTGGAGATTTCTCAATGTTTGATTGGCAGTTTGAAAACGTAGAATGGTCTATAACCGATTCAGAAAAATATGAAGGTAATTTTAGTGCTCAAAGCGGTTCCATTGGTAACAGCTCATCTTCTAGTTTGATGATAGAATATGATGCAGGAGCCGCTGCTACTATTTCTTTTTATAAAAAAGTATCAAGTGAGGGAAATTACGATTTTTTAAGATTTTTTATAGATGGAGTGGAGCAGGGAGCTTGGAGTGGAGAAGTCGATTGGACTATAGAAGAATTCGATGTAAGTGAAGGTGTTCATGCTTTTACTTGGACTTATAGTAAAGATGTTAGTCAAACTGGTGGATCTGATGCAGCTTGGGTTGATTATATTGTCTTTCCCCCTATGTCATTACCAAATATAGAAATGGAAAATGAAGCTGAAATATGTGCTGATCAAACATATACAAGCAATGCAATAGTTAATAACCAAGAATCTGTTTTATGGTCAACTTCAGGAGATGGTAATTTTGATGATTCAGGAATTGCTTTAGCAACTTATACTCCTGGTAGTAATGATATGGAGAATGAGTATGTAGAATTAACTTTAACAGCAACTAGTTCAAATGGTGATATTTCATCAATTGTTGAATTAAAGATATTGGAAACTGAGCTTACGGCTCCTGATACACCGACAGGGAATAATTTATTGTGTTATAATCCATCTGATGAGGTTTATGAGCTTAATATTGTTGAATTTGTTGATGTTTTATGGTCACTAGAACCTAATGAAGCTGGTGTTTTAGAGCCTAATGCAAATGGTGTAGTTGTTAACTGGACTGATGATTTTGTGGGTGAAGCTAGTTTGAAAGCTATGACATATAATACTTGTTCTGAAAGTGAGTATTCTGAACCTTTAATGATTACTGTTAATCCTCTTCCTCAAGTTATTACTGCGGGGGCTTATGAAGCATGTTATGCTCAGTCTGTAAGTGTTGGCCTTGAATTTGAAGGTTCTGCTCCGTATACTGTCGGGTTTGAAAATGATTTAGAACTTGTGTTTGAAACTTCTGTTGTTGAAATTTCTTGGGTCGCCATGGAAGATTCTACTCTTGTAATTTCTTGGATTAAAGATGCAAGTAATTGTATGAATTTGGAGGAGAAGATGATAGAAGTTACAGTTAATGAGGTGCCAATGGTAGATTTAGGAACTGATACCCTTGTATGTATGAATCATACAATTGTTTTAGATGCTGGAAATGCTGGAAATTCCTATTTATGGTCAACTGGTGAAACTACTCAAACAATAACTGTAGATTCAATCGGAATGAATGCAGCAAATGAAAAACCAATTAGTGTTATAGTTACCAATAGTTTTGAATGTTCTTCAGATGATGAAATACTAATTTCATTCCAAGATTGTAGTGGAATTGGAGAATTATCTGTAGAGGGATTGTCAATTTATCCAAATCCATCAACTGGAGTCTATGAATTGTCTTTTGAAAGTTTAGTATCTCAGGAAATTCAAATAGAAGTATTGAGTTTGAGTGGACAAGTTGTGTTCAAAGAATATGTTAAAGTTCATCAAGATATGAATAAGCATATCATTGATTTAACTGGAAATTCAGCACAAACTTATCTTTTAGTTCTGAAAAATGCAGATAGTCAAATTGTGAATAGAATTATTTTAGAATAATAGAATTTGAAAATAAATTGGAGAACCTCGGTATAACTTACCGAGGTTTTTCTTTTTTTTGTATATTTATATAAAGAAAGAACTTAGCCATATGGAAATTATAAAGACAAAAATACCAGATCTAGTAATTATCAAGCCCTCAGTATTTAGTGACGACCGAGGATATTTTTTTGAATCTTATAATAAAGAGAAATTCTTATCAAAAGGTATCGATCAAAACTTTGTACAAGACAATGAGTCGAAATCTATGAAAGGAGTTTTAAGAGGATTGCATTTTCAAAAGCCTCCATTTACTCAAGGGAAATTGGTGAGAGTAATGAAAGGGGCTGTACTTGACGTTGCTGTAGATTTAAGGAAAAATTCACCTACCTATGGTCAATGGGAATCAATAGAGTTAACAGAGGACAATAAGTTTATGTATTGGGTGCCACCAGGGTTTGCTCATGGTTTTGTTACTTTAGATGATCATACTGTGTTTTTCTACAAGTGTACTAATGTATATAATAGTGCTTCTGAAGGAAGTTTAAGATGGGATGATCCGACATTGAATATTGATTGGGGAGGGATAAAAGATCCAATTCTTTCAGGGAAGGATAAAATAGCACCACTATTTGATACTTTCGAATCACCATTCTAAAGAGCCAAGATTTTCTTAGATATTTTTAACAATAATCTGTTAGGAATCTGCTGTTAATAGCTGTTTTCAAGAATCTATTCTTAGTATTTTTGTAGCCTAACGTATCAATAAAAAAAAGATATCATGGAAAAGAAATATAGGCTACTTTGGCCACTCTCATTACTCGTTGTACTTTTAATCTCGTCAACCTTACCAAATTTCACGTCAGATGAAGATTATCAAACTGCGCTAACAGATCATAATAAGGTGTTTTCAATTATTCCACCCTCCTCATTAAGTTTTGCTGGGGAGAGTGTTCCTTTAGAAAGGTTTTATGTAGAAGAAGCTCTGGAAAATGAACTTACTGTGAATACTTACTGGCACTCTTCAACATTGTTATTAATGAAAAGGGCTAATCGTTGGTTTCCTGTAATAGAACCTATTTTAGAAAAAAATGGAATCCCTGAAGATTTTAAATATTTAGCAGTTGCTGAAAGTGGCCTCAAAAATATCGTTTCTCCTGCGGGAGCTACTGGTTTCTGGCAAATCATGAAAGGAACTGGTCGTGAATATGGATTAGAAATAAATTCTGGAATTGATGAAAGATATCACCTAGAGAAGTCAACAGAAGTGGCTTGCCAGTATTTATTAAAAGCCTATGAAAAGTATGGAAACTGGACATTGGCAGCAGCTTCTTATAATGCAGGTATGAGTAGGATCTCAAAAGAGACAGTCCGCCAGAATGAATCGAAGTATTACGATATGAACTTTGGGACGGAAACAGGTCGTTATGTGTATCGTATTTTGGCATTAAAGCAGATTCTTTCAGACCCAGCTAAATATGGCTTTCACCTTAGAAATGATGATTTATACTTGCCTTATCAAACTGAGTTAGTAAAAGTAAATGCAACCATTGATGATTTATCCGGCTTTGCTAAAAAACATGGAATGAATTACAAGGAATTAAAGATCTACAATCCTTGGTTACGTCAAGCTTATTTACCCGATGAAAGTAGAAGAACTTATCATATTAAAGTTCCTAAGAAATAGGTAGAATTATTTCCAATATTAATTTTAGATTTCGTTAATAAAATACTCGTTTTCAGACTTGGATTTAGTCGTGTTATCTCGGTTTTTTTCTGCACTTTTGCATACTGAAAAATCTGGAGATAATTTATGGCTGTTAATCACTCCGCCAAGTCGGAAGATGCTGAAAAGCAAGAGTATATAGAGGTTTATGGTGCGCGTGTTCATAATTTGGATAATGTTGATATTAAGATTCCTCGAGACAAACTGGTTGTTTTAACCGGATTAAGTGGGAGTGGTAAATCTTCTTTGGCCTTCGATACTATTTATGCAGAAGGACAGAGACGCTATCTGGAAACTTTCAACACTTATGCCCGTCAGTTTATTGGTAATATGGAACGTCCCGATGTGGATGAAATAAAAGGCTTAAGTCCTGTAATTTCCATTGAGCAGAAATCCACCAATAAAAACCCTCGTTCTACGGTTGGAACCATTACTGAAGTTTATGATTTCCTTCGTCTTCTTTATGCTAGAGCCAGTACGGCCTATAGTTACGATTCTGGTGAAAAGATGGTTAAATATACTGATCAGCAAATTATCGATCTGATTTTTGAAGAATTTGAAGGAAAGAAAATAGCCGTATTAGCTCCCATGGTAAAAGGACGAAAAGGCCATTACCGTGAATTGTTTGAAAAGATTCAAAGATTAGGATATTTAGGAGTAAGGATTGATGGTGAAATGGATGAAGTTCATCCAGGAATGCAAGTTGATCGTTATAAGATTCATGATATAGAAGTAGTAGTTGATAAACTTAAGGTAGAAGAGAAGTATGATCAGAGATTAAAGAAGTCTCTAGAAACTACTTTTAAACTGAGTAAAAGCAGCCTTTATATTCTTGATGTAGCAAGTGGAGAGGTGAAGTTTTTTAGTAAGCAATTAATGTGTCCTAAAACTGGTTTGGCTTATGATGAACCTGAACCAAATACTTTTTCATTCAATTCGCCCTATGGCGCTTGTCCTAAGTGTAATGGCTTGGGAACTATAGCGGAGATAGATATAGATAAAATATTTCCAGTTAAATCTAAGAGTATTAAAAATGGTGGTATTTCACCCATTGGTGAATATAAAAACAGTTGGATTTTTAATCAATTAGAAGCCATCGGAAAGAAGTTCGATTTCGATTTGAATACACCGATTTCTGAAATGTCAGAAGGTGCAATTGATACTATTTTGTATGGTTCAAATGAGACCATTCAGGTTTATAAAGAAACATTAGGAGTGACCTCTAATTACAGCATAAGTTTTGAGGGGATTGTTAACTTTATAAATGGTCAAAGCCAGAATTCTTCTTCTGAATCTATCAAACGTTGGGCTGCAGGTTTTATGAACCGTGTAGATTGTCCTTCGTGTAATGGAGATAGATTAAAGAAACAGTCGCTTTGGTTTAAAGTGGGAGGTAAAAACATTGCAGAATTGGCAAGGATGGACATCAACCAGCTAGACCTTTGGTTAGATACTGTAAATAGTGATGAGGATGGTAGAAGAGCTAAAATATCTGAAGAAATATTGCGTGAAGTAAAAGTGAGACTGAAGTTCTTGTTAGATGTAGGTTTGGGTTATCTGAGTTTGAATAGAAGCGCGAGAAGCTTGTCTGGAGGAGAAGCTCAGCGTATTCGATTGGCAACACAAATTGGCTCTCAGCTCCAAGGAGTATTGTATATCCTCGATGAACCAAGTATTGGTTTGCATCAAAGAGATAATCAGAAATTGATTAAATCCCTTCAAGATCTTCGTGATGTTGGAAACTCTGTTCTCGTTGTAGAACATGATGAAGACATGATGCGTGCAGCTGACGAGGTAATTGATATGGGCCCTGGAGCAGGAGTTCATGGAGGACAAATAGTAGCTCAAGGTAATCCCAAGGAAATGCGAAAGTGTAAGACCTTAACATGTGAGTATTTAAGTGGCTCAAAAAAGATTGAGATTCCAAAAGAGCGAAGAAAAGGAAATGGAGATCAGATTATACTAAAAGGAGCCAAAGGAAATAATTTACAAAATGTGACTCTAAAACTGCCATTAGGTCAATTGGTTTGCGTAACTGGAGTCTCCGGAAGCGGAAAGTCTACATTAATAAATGAAACACTTTATCCTCTTCTAAGCCAGAACCTTTATAATAGTTTAAAGAAACCTAAAGAATATAGTTCTATAAAAGGGATTTCAAATATTGATAAAGTAATTGATATTGATCAGTCTCCGATAGGGAGGACTCCTCGCTCAAATCCAGCTACTTATACAAAAGTGTTTGATGAAATCAGAAAGCTGTTTGTGTTGGTTCCTGAAGCTAAAATTAGAGGCTATAAGCCAGGGAGGTTCTCCTTTAATGTAAAAGGAGGTCGTTGCGAAACTTGTAAAGGTGCCGGTGTGAAATTGGTAGAAATGAATTTCTTACCCGATGTAATGGTGGAGTGCGAAGAATGCCAAGGTAAACGTTATAATAGAGAGACTTTAGAGATAAGATATAAAGGAAAATCAATCAACGATGTTTTAAATATGACCATAGAACAAGGAGCATCATTTTTTGAAAGTATTCCTAATATTCAGAGGAAGTTAAAGACTTTAAATGATGTTGGTTTGGGATATGTGACCTTGGGACAACAATCCACTACATTGAGTGGTGGAGAAGCGCAACGAGTTAAATTAGCAGGTGAGTTGGCTAAAAAATCTACAGGCAAAACGCTTTATATTTTGGATGAACCAACTACAGGATTACACTTTGAGGATGTTAGAGTACTTTTAGAAGTCATCAATAAGTTGGTAAATAAAGGCAACACCGTGCTTATTATTGAGCACAATATGGAAGTGATTAAAGTAGCCGATCATATTATTGATTTAGGTCCTGAAGGTGGTAGAGGAGGAGGGGAGATTCTTGTGGAGGGAAGACCTGAGGAAATCATAAAAAATAAAAAAAGCTATACCGCTCAGTTTTTAAAAGATATTTTATAGTTCTTTCAGCTTCTTAAGCTATAAAAGACCTTCATCGGAAAAACTAAGATATTTGCCATTGCCTACAATAATATGATCTAGAATATTAATCTCAATTAAATCTCCAGATTGTTTCAGTTTTTTTGTGATAACTTTGTCTTGATGACTGGCTTTCATATTTCCAGAAGGATGGTTATGGCAAAGAATCATAGCGCTTGCTTGATAGTTTAATGCTAACTTAAATACCTTCTTTGGGTCTACTACAGTGCCACTCGTGCCTCCTTCGCTTATTTTCTGAATAGAAATAATGTCATTCGCTCGATTCAATAAAATCACATAGAACTCCTCATATTCAGAATCTGCTAAATAGGAATATATGGCATCGTAAGCATCATGGCTACTGGTTATTTTCTTTCTTATTTTTGCTTCTGTTGAACGATATCGGCGTCCTAATTCCATAGCTGCAATAATACTAATAGCCTTAGCTTCTCCAATACCTGGGAATTCGCAAAGGTCTTGTACTGTTGCTTTAGATAATTCTTGAAGATTATTTTCGTATTTTAATAGGATTTTTTTTGAAAGCTCTACTGCAGTTTCTCGTTGGGAACCTGAGCCAATAAGAATAGCAATAAGTTCGGCATTGCTAAGACTAGATTTGCCTTTTAGAATTAATTTCTCTCTTGGGCGATCTTCTTCAGCCCATGATTTGATAGATGAAGTGGTGGAATAATTCATGCGTTATAAAAAATTAGATCTCTTTATCAGAGTGTGAGTGGGTTGCGTCACACAAAAATAAAAAAAAGACTACTTCGTTTGAAGTAGTCTTCTAATTTTTTATAGAATATCTATAAGACTAAGCTAATCCGTTAACGTGCTTAGTAAGCTTTGATTTCAAATTTCCAGCTTTATTCTTATGGATAATAGATCTTTTAGCGTTTTTATCAATCATAGAAAGTACGTTAGATAATAATGCTGTAGCTTCAGTTTTGCTGTCTAAACCTTTAAGTTTTTTAATAGCATTACGCATAGTTTTAGCGTAATAACGATTGTGAAGTTTGCGAGCTTCTGATTGTCTGATCCTTTTTAAAGCTGATTTATGATTAGCCATTCTATTTTTATTTTAAATTTTCTATTCTTTTCTTGCCTTTATTTCGGGCTGCAAAGATAGATTAAAT
>JADGDY010000038.1 GCA_016744655.1 Bacteroidales bacterium
GAGCAAATGGCTTGAAGGAATAAAAAACAATACTGTTTGACGCTCGTTAGTGACACTCCGTAGGATGTCACTATAAGGAGGAGTTTATTGTTTTTCCGAAAACCCTTTTGTGGAGTAGACTTTCAGATACAGCGGCTGTTTTTGCTGCACTTTTTCGAAAAAGTGCATGAAAATAATATTTAAACAACTATTACAATTGAGTTTGCTCCCCATATTTTTAATGTGTTGCCAAAAGTTCATCCCCCCAGAAAAATACATTGATCCGTTTGAAACTCAATTCTGTAAATATGGAAATGATTTAACTTAGACTTTCCATCAACAATTAAACACTAACAATTAATCATTGAACTTTAATAATTAATTATCAGTCCACTAAATGATAGTTGAAATTCCTTTGTCTAAGTATATTCCAGTTTTTATTTTCGTAACCAGCCCCTGGCAATTTTTCAAATTCTAGGTGATTTTCTAATAGTTCAACATCTAATTCGTCTAAGCAATCCTGGAATTTTAATCCATAATTAGCCAAAGCAGTAAGAAAATATTTAGTGACATCGTAACCTAAAAAGGCGTGGCGGTTTTTCTGTGGTTCTATTCCAAACTCATCTCTAAAGCTCAACACAAAGTCTTGTACCGCTGGTTTACTATAGTCTATATATTTAGCAGAAGCAACCTGCAAACCAAGTGGTTGAGTATAGGCCACATCAATATCATGGTATTCGCTCCAATGGGGCAATCCTATCACCTGATAATCGAAGCTATCCCTTACAAAGTTTAACTTGGTAAAAAGCTCTATGGCAAAAACTTCTTCGTTACCTAGTGCCACCACTAAGTTATTTCTAAAAAGTGAGGAGGCCTCCGAAAGACCATAAAGACTATCCACACTATATACCACTGTTTTTAAAGAATTAGGCAATAATGTGGTATCGTTGGGGTAAGACTGGGTGAGTTCGTAGTCGAAACCAGGAACCACCTTTCTAATTTCTTTGGTTGCATGAATGGTATAGTCAATTTTTGTCTCAGGATAATCCAGCTCGAACTGACTTACTTTATAGAGAATATCTGCATTTGGAATACCAGCTTGTTTAGGCATACCCTCCTCTATTATTTGTTTTAACTCTTTGTATTCATTGGCCAATTGATAAGGATTACTCCTCACTAAAATAATATTGTGATCTTGATATCTGTCTACTATATAATTCCCAACTTTTTCGATTAAAACATCCTCGTCAGGTTCTATCTTAAACACATTAGGATTATCATAAATCACTTTTCTACGCTTGGACAATACATTCACCAAAGGTATTTGAAGGCGATTGGAATATTCACTTACCACCTCGAAGCTTTTACTATAAAGTAGGCTAATAATTAAATCGGCTCCTGATAAATCGGTATTATTTAAGACTTCTCGGGTTCCCTGTGCGTCTCTTGGAACATCCAAAACATGTAAATCAAAGTCTAAGCCTGATTCATTCATTTCTCGTGCTGCTAACAAAGCACCCTCATAGAACTCAATAAACTTAAATGGCTTGTCATACTTTTTATCCATCAATACCAAAGTATCAATAAACATCATGCTATCGATTTCATTCAAATAAAGAGGAAGCATTAAAACTACTTGATATCGTTTATCTTGAGTCGTTAATTTACCACATAAAGAATCCTCTAAAATATCTGGAGTGTCATTAACTATTTCTTCTCCAGCATCCTCTACGATCTCTTCTTCAAAATCGGTTTCGATAAAATCGAGAGGAATTAAAACACTTTCTCCTCTTTTTAATTTAGAAGCCACATTTGGATTAGCCATTTCTAGTTCTGCCACTGTTACGTCATAGCTTACAGCAATTTGAGTTAACTTCTCTTTTCTTTCAGCAACTCTATGTTTGATATAACCAGTTTCATTTAGCTTTCTTGGAATTAATAAAGTCTGACCTATCTGAATTTGTCGATCACCTAATTCATTATTCTTTTCAATTTCAGCTACAGGAATAGCATACAACCGAGCCAAACCAAAAAGTGTTTCTTTTGGCTTTACTTTATGTTGGATAAAACGAGCAGAATCAACAGAAACCTGCTGTTGGGGCTGAGTTAGTTTCTTAGGAATCAATAATACTTGTCCTTCTTGAATACTAGAGTCATTAAGGTCATTAATATACATTAAAGCATCAACAGAAATTCCAAATCGTTTACTAATGGTGAACATGGTTTCTTTAGGTTGAACTTTGTATATGCTGTATTTGTCATCGTCAATTTTAGCCGTTTTTTCTTCTTTAGCTTCGGAATGTAAAGAGCTCTCATCGGCATTCACATACATTGAAGGTATCTTTAAATACTGACCCGGACTGATTTCTTCATTTTGAATTTGGTTGATGGTTTTGATATCCTCAATGGTCACATTATAGATTTTAGAAATCTGGTATAATGTTTCTTTCTTTTTTACAATGTGGTAGATAAAATCGACAGTTGTTTTTTTTGCTTGATAGGGGATTTTCAAATCCATTCCCATCCTTAAACCATCGTTAAGCAAAGGATTATTTTTCAATATAACATTGGTTGCAACTCCATAAGCTTTAGAAATATTATAGAGGGTATTTCCTTTAACCACATGGTGAATATAAAATTTCTTACCATCCTCAGTTATGGTTTCTTCACTTTTTTGTGCTGTGTAATCTTGAGAAACAGCCGTAAAGCTTATACAAAAACTCAATAATAGAGTAAGAAAAACGGAATACTTCATATTCAATATTTAATTAATTTACAGTTCGATAGCTATTTATATGCTTTGATCTCTCCAGATTTCACTCGCCTCAAATAGTCTTTTAAATCCTTCTTTACTTCAGGTGCCAAAATTAATAAACCTATGATATTAGGAAAGCCCATACTCAAAATCATCATATCAGAAAAATCGACCACTGCACCCATGGTTGAAGAAGCTCCTACAACTATGAATGATAAAAACATTAAACGGTAAACGGTGTCGGAATATTTTCTAGATCCTAAATATCTTTCGCTAAGCCCACCAAAAAGATAATCGAATCCTTTTAAGCCGTAGTATGACCAGCTAATCATGGTTGAAAAGGCAAAAAGGAAAATCGCGATCACTAATACATATGGGAACCATGTAAAAACACTAGCAAAAGCCTGAGAAGTCAGTTCAGTACCTTGAAGGTTATCGGGGTTGGTATAAAACCCAGTGAAAATAATAACCAAGGCTGTCATGGTACAAATAACTACGGTATCAACGAAAGGTTCTAATAAGGCTACTAAACCTTCGGTAATGGGCTCTTTGGTTTTTACTGCAGAGTGTGCTATAGCAGCAGAACCTGCACCAGCTTCATTGGAAAAACTTGCTCTTTGAAAACCAACTATTAATACTCCAATGACACCACCCTTCATGGCATCACCATCAAAAGCACCTTGAAAGATTAAAGTAAAAGCCTCACCTACATGAGAAATATTCATAAAGATAATAACCAAGGCAATACCCACATAGAGGATGGCCATGATAGGTACAATTTTGTCAGTTACTTTGGCAATACTTTTGATACCACCAATTATTACCATACCTACTAAAACTGCTAAAACCAATCCAAACCAAAATCCTTGTCCTTCCAATGCAGGAATCATAGAACTAAACTGAGCAAAAGCCTGATTGGCTTGGAACATATTACCTCCTCCAAAGCTTCCTCCGATAACTAAAATGGAAAAGACCACTGATAATACTGCACCTAACCACTTCATTTTACGTTTTTTCAAACCCATATATAAATAATACATAGGTCCTCCACTTACTTGTCCTAAAACATCGATCTTTCTATATTTTACGCCTAAAGTACATTCTACAAATTTTGATGACATTCCTAATAAACCAGCAATAATCATCCAGAAAGTTGCACCTGGCCCTCCAATCACAATGGCAATGGCTACACCAGCGATATTTCCCAAACCCACAGTTCCTGAGAGTGCTGTCGTTAGAGCTTGAAAATGACTCACTTCCCCTTTATCATTGGGATTATCGTATTTACCGCTAACGATTTGAATGGCATGTTTAAATCCTCTTATATTAATAAAACCCATGTATAAGGTAAATACCACTGCCCCTATTATTAGCCATACAACGATAATAGGCAGAGGTGCAGTCATTGGATTTCCTTCTTCATCAAGAACCACAGCTCCTTCATCATCGTAAATGATAGGATCATAAATTCCAGCCCAAGCAAAAGGGTCGAAAAACAATACGGTATTCATTTGTGCTACAATGGGCTCAAAGAAAGAATTGATATGTTCACTTGTGGTGGTTTTCTGCTCTTCGGTTTCAATATTCTCAGTAGTATTGGCCCAAGCACCTGCAAAAATTACAAATATAAAACTGATAATTAGGGATAGTTTTTTGAAACTCATCTTATATTTCCTCTTTCTTTTGTGCACAAAATACCGGAATATTTGAACTGTTATAAATTGTTTTTTCTTCTATGGCTCCTAAAATAAATGAAGGTTCAAACTCGTCATTATCCACTTTTATCATGATTAAATCGGCATTTTGAGTTTCAGCATATTTGTTAATCTGTTTAGGGAAATTTGCTCCACTTTCAGCTTGGTCAATGGTAAAAGGAATTTGATGGGCTTTAAATGAAGTAGTGATTTCATCTACCAAACCGAGCATGGCTTTTTGAATTTTAACCTCCTCAGTTTTCATTAAGTAAATAAATACTTCTGCCTGAAAAGCTTTGGCAATAAAAATGGTCCAATCTATTTTAATACTATAGTTAGTAGAAATGTTTATGGGGAACACTATCTTTCTATAACCCATTCCGAAAGTTCTTTTCTGAACCACAAGAATAGGAATATCGAGTCCATGTATAACTTTCATGGCATGTCCTCCGGTAATTTTCTGAATTCCTGTTTTACCATGAGTACCAAAAACCACCATATCGGCTTGAACTTCTTTACTCACTTTAGAGATCATAGGAACCAGTTTACCCTCCTCTTTAATCGTTTGAACTATGATACCATAAGATTGCTCTAATTGATTTCTCAAATCGTTCAATTGATTATCGATATAATCTCTTTCCAGTTTATTTTTCTTCA
This sequence comes from Bacteroidales bacterium, assembly GCA_016744655.1. Taxonomy (GTDB): domain Bacteria; phylum Bacteroidota; class Bacteroidia; order Bacteroidales; family UBA12170; genus UBA12170. The sequence goes on from JADGDY010000038.1 coordinate 5,086, forward strand.
AAAACACAAGGCTATCCGCATTAATAACATGGAGTAATACAATTCTTGCACCTATGCTTCGAGCAATTTCCGCCCCATGATTAATAGCATTATTACAGACTTTGGAAAAATCTGTAGGGATTAATATAGTTTTACTCATAAATCTATTTATTAATTTGAATTTTCTCTATTTGCTTAGGCGTTCCAAGAATAAATATTTTGGACTGGGGAACAATTTTTGTATCAGGGCTTGGGTTGATGATAAATTCTCCTTCGGGGGTTTTAAAACCAACAATATTAGCCCCTACCACTTGTCGCACAGCCATTTCCATAATTGTTTTATTATGAAACTCAACAGGTAATTCTGAATAATCAATGGCTTCGATAATAGTTTCAGATTTTCCGGTTATGGACAGGTGATCGAGGAACTCAAGAACATCGGCTCGTGTAACTAATTTTGCCATATGTGCTCCTCCAACTCCCTCTGGCATTACCACATGATCTACTCCTGCTACATGTAATTTTCTTTCTGCACTTGCATTAGAAGCTCTACTTACAATCGTTATTTTAGGATTTAAGGAACGTGCTGTTAAAACCACAAAAAGGTTATCAGCATCAACTGGCATAGAGGAGATGATAGATTTAGCAGATTGAACCCCTGCTTTTTCCAATACTTCATCTTCTGTGGCATCCCCTTCAATAAATTTCACAGGGTCACCAGAATAGTTCATAATCAATTCATGGTTTTGATCTATGACCACAAAAGGTTGTTTTCTTACTCTAAGTTCATTGGCAACAGTTTGTCCATTTCTACCAAATCCACATATTATCACGTGATCTTTCATATTATTCCTCCTTTTACTGTAACGAACCCCCATCACATTATTAATCTGTAATTCAATCAAATACGAAGTAATGATAGAAATTGCATAGGCATAATTACCAAAGCTAAAAATGATGAGGAAGATGGTAAAAATCTTTCCCCCGCCGGTAAGTTCATGTGGTAGTCCAAAACCAACTGTTGAAATAGTGATGACAGTAAGGTAGAGTGCATCGAGAAAGGTATCCTCCTCTATCAGCATAAATCCGATTACTCCAATTGTTGTGATGGCGCCCAATATGGCCAGAGCCCATAAAACTTTTTGTAGATTGGTATTTTTCAAGCTTCGCTAAAAATTTAGTATATAGTGCAATTATAGTGAATATAGCGATTTGATGCAAGGAGAAGTTTTACAGAAAAAATAACAATTTCCAATAAACTGATTGACATTATTGTTTTAAGAAAATACTCAATCAGCTCTTATTGGTATGGTAAAGGTAAATTTCGACCCTTTTCCATATTCAGACTCCACGTAAATATCACCACCTAACATTTCGATATAAGCTTTACAAATTGCCAATCCTAAACCTGAGCCTTCCAAAGCTTTAGTATCTTCTATATCTGCTTGTTCAAAACGTTTAAAAATAGCATCTATTCTATCCTTTGGCACCCCTGTACCAGTATCTTCCACAAAGAATTCCAATACAGAATTCCCATCTAACTCATTATTAATCTCCTTTAAATCATAACCAAACGTTACTGAGCCATTATGAGTAAATTTTATGGCATTCTTTATTAAATTGGTTAATATTCCATGAAGTTTATGGCTATCTGTGTTTATGGTAATATTTTCTGCGGTGGATTTATAAAATAAAGATATTCCTTTTGATTTAACTTCAGGGGAAAAGAAAGAATGGAGTTCATTCATCATATTATCAATGGAAATTTCTTCTTTTACAATGACCATTTCCCCAGTTTCTATTTTGGAGATATCAATAATATCGTTGATTGTGGTTAAAAGCCTTTCACCTCCTCTATTAATAACTGTGGTATATTCCTCAATTTCTACCTTACTTAAATCGGGTTCATTAAGCAGGTTGATAAATCCCAAAATGCCATTCATAGGTGTCCGTATTTCATGGCTCATATTGGCCAGGAATGCAGATTTAAGACGGTCACTCTCTATTGCTTTTTCTTTGGCCTTAATTAACTCTATTTCAATATTTTTCCTCTCATCAATATCAATAATAATTCCTGACATTCTTGCAGGATTTCCACTGGAATCTCGTTCTACTACTTTTCCTAAAGCATGAATCCACTTCCATTTCCCATTTTTACATTTCAATCTGTATTCTTGACTATATACACTCCCCTCATCTTCACTACCATTGTTGTTAACATTTAAAATATACTCCTTATCATCAGGATGAATTAAGTTTTCCCAAGAACTCACTACTTGTTTTATTTCTTCTTGTTTATAACCTAGTATTCCACACCAACGCTCATCTAATATATCTTCACCCGTTTTAATATTCCATGACCATAAGCCAGCACCTGAACCCTGTAATGCCAAATCTAGTTTATCCTTGGTTTCTTCAGCATTGATTTTAGCATTTAATAATTCGTTTTCAGCGTCCTTTCTCTTTGTAATATCCTGAAATATACCGGTTAGCTTAGCTGTCTTTCCATTTACCACAGTAACCTCACAAGTAGTTCGTACAGTAATTAAACTACCTTTCGTAGTATAGGTCTCTAGCTCTAAGTCATATCCCTCTCCCTCATGTATAGCTTTCTCTATTGCTAATGAGATAATCTGACGAGATTCTGGCAAAAAATATCCAACGCCTGCATCAACAGTAGGATTGAATTCTTCAGGTGTTGTTTCGTGAATACGATAGGTTTCAGCAGTCCAAAATAGATTATTTGTTTCAATATCTAATTCCCATCCACCAACCATAGCGATGGATTGAGAAGCATTTAATATATGATTACTTTGATGCAACTTCATTTCCGCCTGCTTTAATTCGGTAATGTCTTCGCTAATTTTAATGAAATTAATTATTTCGCCATCTGCATTTAAAATGGCTGAGATATTAGCAGCTTCCCAGAACAGTTCTCCATTTTTTCTTTTATTGCGAAATTGTCCTCGCCATTCCTTTCCAGCCTTTAAAGTTTGCCACATTTCTTGATAAAACTGTTTATTTTGCTCTCCAGAGTTGAGGATATTCTGATTTTTTCCAATTGACTCAGAATTACTATACCCAGTTAATTCTGTGAATTTTGGATTGATGTATTCAATATTTCCATTTGTGTCGGTTATTACCACAACCGAAGGACTTTGCTCAACTGCTGTGGACAGTCTTCTCACTACATCTTCAGCTTCTTTTCGTTCCGTCACATCACGCTTAGTACAAATGACACCTACAAATTCATTATTTTGATATTGAGGAATCAGCCAACCATTCTGCCAAATATCTCTTTTCCCAAGAGTTCTCACATTTACCTCATACCATATAGGCCGTTTTTCGTTTTTTGCTTGTTTATAATATTTTATTAGTTCCCCAGTACTTTCATCCGGAAAATCTGTTAAAAAATTTTTCCCTTGTATTTGTTCTCTTTTAACGCCTGCAATTTTTTCCATTGCTGAATTGGCAAAGTAAACCTTGTCATTCTTATCAGTTACCCAAATACCATCTTGTACACCTTCGATAACATTTTCATAGAACTGTTTTGTTTTAATTATTTCCTGTTCTATTAACTTCCTTTCATTAATATCAGAACCTATTGCTGTTATTATACCATCCTCATTTGCACCAGTGCCATGCCATGCTATCCATTTATAAGTACCATCTTTACACAGATACCTGTTCTCAAAAAATGTCACTTCCTTACCTTTCATCTGCTCTGTTCTTTCCTCATCAGATTCCCCCCTATCATCTGGATGAATAAACTCCATAAATGGCCTTGAGAGAAATTCATCAACAGAATACCCTAATATTCTGGATACCGTCTGATTTGCTTCTATAAAATAACCTGAATCTAAATTTGCTTTTGCAATGATACTTGGAGATATATCAAATGTATTTTGAAGGTTTTCTTCTGCTGCACGTATTTGCTCTTCAGCTTCTTTTTGCTTAGTGATATCAATTGACAAGCCTAAAAGGCCTATTATTTCATTATCAGATGATAATTGAGGAGTATACCAATTTTGAAAACATACTGCATCAGAAATAATAACTTCTGAATTCACCGTTTCACCCTTGAAAACCCTTTCCATATCATCCAACATTTTTGGATAATCTTTATATAACTCATATACAGATTCTCCTACAACAGATCCTGGTTTTAAACCTAGTGATGAAAGCCCTTTACCTTCAGATAGTAAAAAGGTGCCATTTTTATCGATTATATATACAATCCCTTCAGATTGAGTAACTAGTGTTTTAAAACGCTCTTCACTTTCTACTAACTTATCCTCGGCTTCTTTCTTCTCTGTTACATCATCAAATACGACTACAATTTCTCCACTTTCTAATTTAAAAACTCTATTTTCATAATAGTTTGAGAAATTATCATCTTTATACAACTTTGCCGGATAAAATGCTGACTCCCCTCCTTTCCAAACTTTATTAAATACTTCTATAATTCCATACTCATCAATATTGGGACGTAATTCTTTTAAGCTTTTTCCTATAACTTCCTCTTTTATTTTGTTCTCATGAGAAAGCGCAAATAAATTCATATCCTCAATGATATAGTCGTTCCCAAATATTCCATCATTAATAACCTTATATACAACTACGCCGCTATTAATAGTATTCACTAACTCCCTAAATCTCAACTCCCCAACTTCAATCAACGCTTCGGCTTGCTTAAGTTCAGTTATATCTCTCCATGACGACATGGAATATAATATCTCCCCTTTCTCATCTCTAATTCCATAAACATTTAAGCTCACATATAATTTACTTCCATCTTTTCTTTTTAGGATTAACTCTTTGTTTTTCACTTCTCTTGTTTCCACAAAAAGATTGAATGCATCATTCACATCCGCCATACAGTCTTCGTGGTACATTCTGAATATTGGAGCCCCTATTAATTCCTCCTTGGAATATCCAGTTGCTTGTAAAAGTGTATTGTTACACAAAAGAATTGAAGCGTCTTTGGCAGATACTGATACATACATATCCGGAGCATTATTATAAAGCGTTCGAAATTTTTCTTCGCTATTTTTTAGTTTCGTCTCTGCTTCTTTACGATAAGTAATATCATGGTAATTAAGTAAAACACCATTTATAACAGAATCATTTGTCCGATTTACAGCAAATAATTCGACCCATTTATAATCACCATCCTTGCATCTATATCTAAACTCGATTTTTGTTGAAGCATTTTCTTGTTCAAGTATTTTTCCAAATTCACTTTGATTTTTTTTTATATCCTCAGGATGCAGATAATCCCATCCATTGGTATGTATCATATCATCATGGGTCCATCCAAACCATTTCTCAATATTCAGACTTTGATATTTGATGTTTCCATCAATTCCCATTATCGCAATCACATCACCAATATTTTCTATTAATGCGGAGTGTCTGGCATTTGTATTCCATAAGTTTTCTTCTGATTCTTTACGATCAGTTATATCCATAACTCCCGCAATGGCACCATCATAATCACCATTCTGATCCTTTAAAGGAGCAGTTTCTATAGATGTAAAGATTCGTTGGCCATTTTTACTGACAAACTCAAAATCATGCTGATCTTTTATTCCAGCTTGGCGACGCTCTATGTTTTCATTTGCCATTTTAACTCCAGCCTCATCCATAAAATGAAAGAGCGATTTCCCTAGCATCTCCTCCTCAGTATACCCCAACATTTTGGCCATACTTGGGTTAACGAAACTAGTTATATTGTTTTTATCTATTACCCAAATACCTTCTTGTGCAAGGTTTACTAATTCTCTATATTTTCGTTCACTATTTACCAATTCTTCTTTTGCTATTTTATTAGCAGAAGTATCAATCGATGTCACCATGATACGGTCTAACTCTCCTTTATCATTTTTAAGAGGTTTTATAGTTGCTTGAAACCAAAGTTTATTTCCCTTTAAATCTTGAATTCCACCATCATGAATTATAGTCTCCCCTGTCTCTTTAGCTATAATGAGCTTTTTATTCATTTCTATATTGTAAGCGTCAGGGAAAAATAAAAAAGGATAGGATTTGCCATAGTAATCAGATACATCACCAATTTGTAAAGCATCTACTCCAGCTTGACTCATATATATCAAATTAAAATCAAGGTCAATTATTTTGGTGCATACTGGTGAATTCTCTAACCATTTACTGCTATTATTCTCAGATTTCTCTAGGGCAGAAATCTTTTTTTCCAATTGATTTATTTTATTTTGAAGCTCTTCCCTGGTTTTAATCTCTTTCATAATGGTTGATTTCGATAATACTAGCCTTTTGGTTAATCATTTTCTCAATTTATGGGTTTGAAAAATGAAAGAATGGCACTACAATATACCAATAATTCCTTAAATACTAAAGCATTAATTGGATTTTGATAGATTATATAATCAAAATACTAATGAAACTTGGGATTAATTTAAGCCCGAAAAGCAACTCTACATCTTCTCAAGCTAGAACTGTTTATTTTAATTTAATAATATCATATTGCTCCATTAACAAAAATCAAAGCTCTCTAGTTTAAACTTGCATACAACAATCTATAAAACCATTAAGCTATGAGTACTGAACAAGTTTTAGAAAATTATATTGCAGAACATCCTGATTATTGGGAGTTTGATAATGAAGTCCAAGAAGTTAAGCGATTGAAAAAGCTAAGCATAGAAGAAGCTAAAAACCAAAATGTAAAATGTATAAAAAGGTTATTTACTTTACAAATACCTATTTAAAACTCTTAAGTAATTGAACTATGCTAAAGGTTTTAATCTCAAAGAAATTAAAACATTAAAACCTATTTACATATCAAACTTGGCGATACACTTATATTCTTCCATTGTCTCTTAGAATCACTACATATAGCACCGTAATAACCAGGTAAAACATCGAAATCTTGCAAAAACCATATTTGTCCTTCATTGGAAAAATAGTTTTGAGATGCATCTATCTCTATCTGATGCAAATATGAAAGATTTACACCCATTGATTTTATAATACTTTCTTTGCGTGTCCAATACCAAAAGAATTTTTCAAGTGGCAGAGGAGCCTTATTTATAGAACCCCATTCTTTTGGGGTAAAAAAGGCTTCAAAATCTGAAAGATTAAGTTGTTTATATTGTTCAATATCAATACCTATTTGCCCATCATCAGATAGAACACAAACCACCATATCACCAGAATGAGAAATATTAAAAGATACATTTTCCAATTTCGGCTTATCATTTTCATTATAAGTGATTTGAGCCAGCCTATTAACCATACCCATTTCCTTTAATCCATATTTTAATAGCAAACGGCCAACGACTAATTGATAGGCATCAGCCTCAAATTTATACCTCAATGCGCGTTCCTTAACTGCGACAGGCATATTCATAAGAAGCTCTGCTAGACTATATTTCTCTTGGATATTTAATGAGTTGGTATGGTATATCTTGAACATACTTGTAAATAAAATAATAATCTTCAATAAACAATTTCTAAAAAGCATAAAACCTTATCAAGATATTGTGTTCTTGATGATGCAATATTACAATAGAATTATGATTTATTTTTAGTTTTAAAGCTCCTTTTGGCCATTATGTCAACTTCGCCGACCTAACACACAAGTGTAATTCACACATCACACTCAATCGTTAATTAAATTTAACATTACACAACCTCCTCACTATCTGATTACTGTAATTAGTTACGAACTATTTAATGTTAAATAACAGAAGCTTGAAAATAAAATCGAATTACTTTCGTTTCTTTGCGGTACTGCGGAGACAAAAATATTACCGTAGGTTTTTAAACATTAGTTTTAATATGATCACAAGAGAACTCATCATAGCAACAGCTTCCAAATCATTTCTAGTGAATGGTGTAAAATCAGTTACTATAGATAAAATCGTAAAAGAATTACACACATCTAAAAGAACACTTTATACCCATTTTAATGATAAAGTGGAATTGCTTGGTGCTTGTTTGGAGGAATATAACCAAGAAGTAAAATCCGAAAACGAAGCCATAATCGAATCGGCTGATAATGTAATAGAGGCTATGGCCAAATTGCATCAACAAATCGTTCGTCGGTCTTATGAGGTAAATCCAAACTTTTTTCGAGATGTACAAGCCTTTTACCCAACCGTGTTAAACGACTCTTACAAAAACACTGGAAAATATGCCCATTCGCAATTATTAAAATTAGCTAAATGGGGAATTGAAGATGGTATTTTCAATAGTGACTTAGATATTGAGGTTGTTGGCCAAACAGTGATGGTCATGCAGAAATTAATAAAAGACAAAACTAAATTCCCATCATCAGAATTTAGTATTGAGCGTCTCACTTTTGGGACTTTAGTACCCTACTTAAGAGGGCTTTGTACACTTAAGGGAACTCAAATTTTAAAAATTCAAGAGGAACTTTTTAAAGTTTCTATCTAAAAAAATAGCCATGAATATTAACAGCTCGCTTCAAAAAACACCAATTGCGGTAATCGGATTATCAACAATTGTAGCAGACGCAAAGAATATTGAGGAGTTTTGGACAAATATTATCCAAGGAAAAGATAGCATCACTGATGTACCAAAAAGCAGATGGAACATTGAAGACTATTATGATGCTGATATGACAGCTCCTGATAAGACCTACTGTAAAAGAGGTGGTTTTATTCCCGATATAAATTTCAATCCCATGGAGTTTGGCCTCCCGCCAAATATTCTTGAAGTAACTGATGCTAGTCAGTTATTAGGATTGATTGCAGCACGTGATGCTCTAAAAGACGCCGGCTACGGTAAGGATTCTATAAAATTCACAACTGCTCTAAAAGCCAAAACGGGTGTTTTATTAGGTGTTGGTGGTGGCCAAAAACTAATTACCCCTTTAATTGGACGTTTGCAATACCCTATTTGGGAAAAAGCTTTGCGCGAAAGCGGCATAGCTGAGGAGGATATTCCTCATATAGTTGACAAAATGAAAAAGGCCTATGTAGGTTGGAATGAGAATTCATTTCCTGGCTTATTAGGTAACGTTATATCGGGTCGTATTACCAATCGATTCGATTTAGGTGGTATAAACAGTGTTGTAGATGCTGCTTGTGCCGCTTCCTTAAGTGCCATTAAAATGGCCTTGAGCGAATTAGTGGAAGGACGTTGCGATATGATGCTAACTGGTGGTGTCGATACCGATAATTCACCATTTATGTATATGTCCTTTAGTAAAACTCCAGCTTTCTCAAAATCTGGTAATATCTGCCCTTTTGGTGAAAAAGCAGATGGTATGCTGATAGGCGAAGGATTAGGGATGTTAGTTCTAAAAAGACTAGAAGATGCTGAGCGTGATGGTGACAGAATATATGCTACCATTACAGGTGTAGGAGCTTCAAGTGATGGCCGTTTTAAATCAGTTTACGCTCCTCGTCCTGCCGGACAAGCAATGGCAGTGGAACGTGCCTATCAAGATGCGGGATATGCTCCATCTACAGTTGATTTAATTGAAGCACATGGTACAGGTACTAGTGCTGGTGATCCGGTAGAATTTTCATCCATGCAGATGGTATTTGGTAAAGACAATCCTCAAAAACAACATATTGCATTAGGCTCTATTAAATCACAAGTAGGACATACGAAAGCTGCTGCAGGAGCTGTAGGAATGGTGAAAACAGTATTGGGTTTACATCATAAAATATTACCACCTACCATTAATGTAGAACAACCTAATTCTAAATTCGATATTAAGAATTCTGCGCTCTATATCAATACTGAGGCTCGCCCTTGGTTGAGAAATGGTCATCCGCGTCGTGCTGGGATTAGTGCTTTTGGTTTTGGTGGTGTCAATGTTCATATTGCTCTAGAAGAATATGCAGGTAATAAACCAAAGGATTATCGTATTCACGAGCCATATAAAACTGTATTATTAAATGCTCAAAATCCTGCTCAGTTATTAGAAGATTGTAAAAGCACTCTTTCTGAACTAGAAGGAAATGAAAGTGACTTGGCTTTTCTTAATCTTACAAAAGCAAGCAAAACGAGTATTGCTAACCAAGCTTTTGCACGTATTGGTTTTGTTGCAACAGATAAAAATGAATGTATTAGTTTATTACAAACTAGTATACAAATGTTGAATAACAAAAAGGAACAATGGAATCATCCAAAAGGTATTTATTATCGTCCCAATGGTATTGATGCAGCATCGAAAGATGTAGTGGCATTATTTGCTGGACAAGGCTCACAATATGTAGGTATGGGTAAAGAATTAACCAATGCCTTCCCTGAGCTTAATGAAGCTTTTCAGCAAACAGATAAACTATTTGAACAAAGTGGAGAACCGGCTTTATCTAAAACTATCTTCCCTATTCCAACCTTCTCCAAAGAAGATAAAACTACACAACAGAAAACACTAACCTCCACTAAGTTTGCTCAACCTGCTATTGGTACTTTGAGTATGGGGCAATATAAAATATTACAGCGTTCTGGATTTAAACCTAGCTTCACAGCAGGACATAGTTTTGGTGAATTAACCGCACTTTGGGCTGGTGGTGTTTATGATGAAAATACCTTTTTAGCTTTGGCTAAAACAAGAGGCGCTGTGATGTCTATTGAAAATCCCAAGGCCGACAAAGGTTCCATGTTAGCTGTTGAAGCTTCACAAGAGCAAGTTCAACAATCAATAGCGAATTTACCTGGTGTTAGTATTGCCAACGTAAATTCAAATAGCCAGATTATTTTGGGCGGAAGTACCCAAGCCATTTGCAATGCTGAGTCACAATTAAAAAATCAAGGATATACTGTTATTGCATTACCGGTTTCAGCTGCATTCCATACAGATTTTGTAAAACATGCACAAGAGCCTTTTGCTCGCTTTATTGCAGCACAGCAGTTTAACAAACCACACACTCCTGTTTATTCCAATACATCGGGACTTCAATTTCCTGAGGATTCAAATGCGATAAAAGCCATTTTAGAAGGGCAAATTCTAAAACCTGTCTTGTTTAAAAACCAGATTGAAAATATTTATAATGCTGGAGGACGTGTATTTGTTGAGTTCGGGCCTAAAGGTGTATTAACCAAATTAGTTGGAAATATATTACAAGGAAAAGAACATACAGCCATTGCCATTAATCCAAATGCAAAAAAAGACAGTGATTTACAATTCCGCCAGGCAATTATACAAATGCAGGTACTTGGATTACAACTGTCAAATATTGACCCATATTTAAAAGAACCAATAGCACCTATTAAGCCAAGCAAAATGGATGTTATTCTTAATGGTGCAAACTACGTTTCTCCAACTACTAAAAAGGCATATACCGATGTGATGAATGATGGATTTAAAATTTCTGGCAATCAAACACAAGTAGTTGAGAAGATTGTGGAAGTGGAAAAGGTTGTTGAAGTAGAGAAAATTGTAGAGGTTGCTGCTAAAACAACAAACAATCCAGCGAATGAAAATAGTGGGGTTTCTGAAGTCTTACTTTCAACATTGGAATCATTTAAAGCCAACCAAACAAAATCATTAGAATTGTTTGAGCGTTTTATTACTGACCAAAATACCCAGAGCAATCAGCTTTTAGAAATCATTGGACAGCAAGTAAATGGCAATACGCCAAAAACTGCTCAAACTTCAGCTAGCATAAGTACTCCAGTTGTTGAAACACCTACTCCTGTTCAAATAAAAACAGAGGAGGCTCCACAATCAAATAATACTAATGTTGATACTTCTCAACTAGAAAAAATGTTGTTGGAAGTGGTGAGTGAGAAAACAGGTTATCCTGCAGAAATGCTAGAAATGAACATGGATATGGAAGCTGATTTAGGCATTGACTCCATCAAACGAGTGGAGATATTTGGTGCATTAACCAAGCAATATCCTAGCATGGCTGGTATTAATCCTAGTGAATTAACTGAGCTTCGTACTTTGGGTGAAATTGTAACTTATGTAGGTCCTAAGGGAGCAGTTACGGTTGCCAATAATGCAGCTAATACAACAGCAGCCCCAGTAATTGAAACTCCAGCTCCAACTCAAGCTGTAGTAGAAGAAGCAACACAAGCCAGCAATAGCAATGTGGATACTTCTCAACTTGAAAAAATGTTGTTGGAAGTGGTGAGCGAAAAAACAGGTTATCCTGCTGAGATGCTAGAGATGAACATGGATATGGAAGCCGATTTAGGAATCGATTCTATCAAACGTGTGGAGATATTTGGTGCATTAACCAAACAATATCCGAGCATGGCTGGCATTAATCCAAGCGAATTAACTGAGCTTCGTACTTTGGGTGAAATTGTAACTTATGTAGGTCCGAAGGGCTCTGCAGTAGTTGCCAATGCTACAGCAGCGGCCAATGAAACGACAAATACAACAGCAGCCCCAATAATTGAAACTCCTGCTCCAGCTCAAGCTGTAGTGGAAGAAACAGCACAAGCTAGTAATAGCAATGTGGATACTTCTCATCTTGAAAAAATGCTATTGGAAGTGGTGAGCGAAAAAACAGGTTATCCTGCTGAGATGCTAGAGATGAATATGGATATGGAAGCCGATTTAGGAATCGATTCTATCAAACGTGTGGAAATATTTGGTGCATTAACCAAGCAATATCCGAGCATGGCTGGCATTAATCCAAGCGAATTAACTGAGCTTCGTACTTTGGGTGAAATTGTAACTTATGTAGGTCCTAAGGGAGCAGTTACGGTTGCCAATAATGCAGCTAATACAACAGCAGCCCCAGTAATTGAAACTCCAGCTCCAACTCAATCTGTAGTGGAAGAAACAGCACAAGCTAGTAATAGCAATGTGGATACTTCTCAACTTGAAAAAATGCTATTGGAAGTGGTGAGCGAAAAGACGGGTTATCCTGCAGAAATGCTTGAGATGAACATGGATATGGAAGCTGATTTAGGCATTGATTCTATCAAACGTGTGGAAATATTTGGTGCATTAACCAAGCAATATCCAAGCATGGCTGGCATTAATCCTAGCGAATTAACTGAGCTTCGCACTTTGGGAGAAATCGTTACCTATATAGGTCCTAAAGGCACTGCAGTAGTTGCCAATGCTACAGCAGCGGCCAATGAAGTTGCAAATACAACAGCAGCCCCAATAATTGAAACTCCTGCTCCAGCTCAAGCTGTAGTGGAAGAAACTGCACAAGCTAGTAATAGCAATGTGGGTACTTCTCAACTTGAAAAAATGCTTCTAGAAGTGGTGAGCGAAAAGACTGGTTACCCTGCAGAAATGCTAGAGATGAACATGGATATGGAAGCTGATTTGGGCATTGATTCTATCAAACGTGTGGAGATATTTGGTGCCTTAACCAAGCAATATCCAAGCATGGCTGGCATTAATCCTAGTGAATTGACCGAGCTTCGTACTTTGGGTGAAATTGTAAGTTATGTTGCGCCTAAAGGTGCAGCTTCGCCTACCAATGCATCTACAACTAGCAATGCAGCAAATGTAGCCAATGAATCAGTTACAAATTCCGCACCTGTAAGAGAAGAAGTTGCACCAATTCAAGCGGAGGCACAAGTAGAAGTTCAAACTACAACACAAACAGGTGATACTAACATTGATACTTCACAGCTTGAAAAAATGTTACTGACAGTGGTGAGCGAAAAGACTGGTTACCCTGCAGAAATGCTGGAGATGAACATGGATATGGAAGCTGATTTGGGCATTGATTCTATCAAACGTGTGGAGATATTTGGTGCATTAACCAAACAATATCCCGATATGTCTGATATCAACCCCAGCGAACTAACAGAGCTTCGTACTCTGGGTGAGATTGTGGATTACGTGAGTACATCTACCAAAAAAAAAAATCCATCCAACAGTGTTAAGCCGCTAGCTAATAAGAATAAAGAATATATAAGAACAGGTGAATTCCATAAGGTGGAGCGCAATAATATTGGTTTAAAATATTTACCGCAAGCTGACTTTATGGAATTTTCTTTACCTGATACACACCTCACACTGCTTACAAATGACGGTTCAGATTTAACTCCTTCTGTAGTGAAACAATTGGAGAGTAAAGGTCATAAAGTATTAGTCCTTTACTTACCAGGAACCACTACAACTCATCCCACTCATGTCAGCTTAGGTGCGCATACCGACGAAGCCATCAAAACTGTAATTGAAGAAGTCCATAATAAATATGGAAAGATTGGTAGTTTCATTCATTTGCATCCTCATTTCGAATTCCAAAATGGAAACTTCACTCAACATTTTAAAGCCGATAAAGAAGTAGTTAAAACAGTCTTCTTTTTAGCCAAACACTTGCAACAAGACTTAAATGATTTAGGACAAACTCAAAGAGCCAATTTTGTGACAGTTAGCCGTATGGACGGAATGCTAGGTCAAGGAAAAAGAGGAAATGTTTCGGTAATCGGAGGAGGCTTACCAGGTTTAGTAAAATGCTTAAACCTAGAATGGTCGAGTGTATATTGTCGCGCTGTTGACATCCAACCTGAATTATCATTGGAGAAAATCAGCTCACAAGTTATTGCTGAACTTCATGATGCCAATAAAGCTATTATTGAGGTTGCCTTTTCGGAGGAGGGTCGTAAAACGACTTCTGTAACACCGGTAATTGTTCCCGAAAAACAGAAAATCAAAACCACCATCACCAAAGATTCCGTATTTTTAGTAAGTGGAGGAGCAAAAGGAGTAACAGCCAGTTGTGTAGTTGAAATGGCCAAAACCTTTCAATGTAAATTCATCTTATTAGGGCGCTCCAATTTCAATATTGAAATTCCTGATTATGCCCAAAATGGTGTTGATGATAGTACTTTAAAAAGAAGTATCATGAACGACCTGAAGCAGAAGAATGAAAAACCTAGTCTTCCGAATGTTCAACGCACTTTTGGAAATATTATAGCCAAAAAGGAAATTGACAAAACCATTGAGCTCATCAAACAGCATGGCGGAAAAGTGGCTTACCTACAAGGTGATGTAAACAATTTAACAGCCAGCAAAACTGAATTGGATAAGATTACAGCTGAACTTGGTGAAATTACTGGAATTATTCACGGAGCAGGCCGACTGGCTGATAAGTATATCCAAGACAAAACAAAAGCGGATTTTGAAAATGTCATTTCTGTTAAACTCAATGGCTTATTAAGTCTTTTAAGTGTGGTTGATGTCAATAAACTTGACCATTTGGTGATGTTCTCTTCGGTAGCTGGATTTTATGGAAACCTAGGACAATCGGATTATGCCATTGCCAATGAGATATTAAGCAAGGCGGCACACCTCTTCAAAACTAACCATCCCAACACTCATGTAACTGCTATTAACTGGGGAGCCTGGGACAGCGGAATGGTGAGCGATGAATTAAAGATGATGTTTAAAGCTGCTGGCATTAAATTGGTGAATAGCACAGGCGGTGCAGCCATGATGGTTAACGAGTTTAATACGGATTACGCCAATCAGCCACAAGTTATCATTGGCGGAACGCTACCTGAAGCCGTAAGCTATCACCAAGGCGACTTACGTAACTACCGCATTAAAAGAAACTTGAAGCTAAATAATAACCCGTTTCTAAATCACCATGTGATACAAGGAAATGCTGTTTTACCAGTAGTAAATGCAGTGGGTTGGATGTCACAAGCTTGTGAAAGAATATATCCTGACTTTAAGGTATTCCAAATTACAGATACCAAATTATTCAAAGGCATTGTTTTCGATGGCAAGGAAATTGAAGATTATGTGATTGAACTCAAGGAAGTAGAGAAAAGCGCTGAAAAAATCGTTTTTGAAGCCACTATCCTTAGTGAAGGAAAAAAACTCCCCACCTATCATTATAAAACTGGAGTTACTTTAATGCATAAGAATAAGATTCCTCAAGCGCCAAGTTTCACTCCTAACATCAGTGGGACTTATCAAGCAACTGATGGAGCAGTTTTGTATAAAGACGGCTCACTTTTCCATGATAAGTATTTCCAAGGCATTGAGAAAATCATCGACTGGAATGAGAAGCAAATCGTATTGAGCTGTAAAGCACCAGAAGTGCCACTTTCAGAACAGGGACAGTTTGCCATTCAATCCATCAATACTTTCTTTGCTGACATACAATATCAAGGCATGGTGGTTTGGGTTCAGAAATACCTAGATGGCGCCATGAGCCTACCATTACAAACAAATACCGCTACTCTTTATAAACCTGTTCCTTTTGGAAAAGAATTGATGGTAAACGTTTCCATACAAGAAGCCAGTGAGTTTAAAATGGTGGCCAAATGCACAGTTTACGATGCCGAAGGAACTGTTTATATGCAGACAGATGGCGCAGCAGTAACCGTATCGAAACAATTAGTTTGGTAAATAAAAACTGAAAGGGGCATTACAAATACATGATGGTTTTTATCATTCTGTAAACATGCCCTATTCAGACCTTTCCTATTGATTTATTAGGAAGGCTTTATTTCGATTAAAAAGAAACAAAATGACAAAAATTGCCATCATAGGAACATCTGGGTTGTTTCCGGGCTCATCAACAAAAGAGGAGTTCTGGGACAACCTGATGCATAAGAAGGATTTGACAGGTTTAGCCACAAAAGAGGATTTTGCTGCCGACCCCAATGCCTTTTTTCAAGCCGAAAAAGGAATAGTAGACCGCTGTTATTCCTTACGCGGAGGATTTATCCGCGATTTTAATTTCGACCCAACAGATTATAAACTACCAGCTGAATTTCTGGCTAAACAAGATAAATTATACCAATGGTCACTCTATGTGGCTAAAGAAGCTTTACGCGAAAGCGGCTACCTGAACAAGGCTGAAAGCATGGACAAATGTGGTCTTATTTTAGGGAATTTATCATTTCCAACGACCTCCTCTCATCAATTATTATCTGATGTGTATACGCAAACAAGCGAAAAAGCCATTCAGGAATTACTAAAAGATGAAGATTTTAAACTCAATAAAAACGCTGAAGAAAAGCCCCAAAATGAGGTATTAGAGTATACTCCATCCGCCATGGTTAGTGAAGCTCTAGGGCTTGGTGCTAATCATTTTTCAATAGATGCAGCTTGTGCTACTTCGCTTTACGCCATTAAACTGGCTTGCTGCGAATTATTAACCGGAAAAGCAGATATGATGTTGGCTGGTGCCGTTTGTGCTTCTGACCAATTATTTATTCACATGGGATTTTCTATTTTCCATGCCTATGCTCCTGCCAATGCCAAATACGCTCCTTTCGACCAACAGTCAGAAGGCCTGGTATCCTCCGAAGGTGCCGGAATGGTTGTACTCAAACGTTTGGAAGATGCAGAACGTGATGGTGATGACATTCTTGGCGTGATTGGTGGGATTGGTTTATCAAACGATGGACGAGGAAAATTTCTATTGGTTCCCAACCCAAAAGGTCAAAAACTGGCCTTTGAAAGAGCTTATCATAAAAAGAATATTTCTCCTGAGGATACTTCATATTTAGAGTGTCACGCCACCGGAACTCCCCTTGGCGATGTTACAGAGCTTAACTCTATCTCTAATTTTTTCTCCTCCGAAAAAAATACTCCAATATTGGGTTCTGTGAAATCGAATATGGGACATTTACTTACCGCAGCCGGAATGACGGGTTTGCTTAAGGTATTGATGTCCATGCAGAAGAATGTAATTCCACCCAGCATTAATTTAGATGAAGCCGTAAAAACCGACAATGGATTAATGGGTAAGGAGCATATGATTTTAGAAACTACTCCTTGGAATGATACTCATAAACAGGCTGCTATTAATTCATTTGGTTTTGGCGGTACAAATGCCCATATGGTAGTAAAAAGCTATCAGAAAAATCAAGAGAAACAAATTCCTAGAGAAGACATTGCATTGGTACCCATGTCTATTATTGGTATGGATGTTCACTTTGGGGATTGCACCAATCTGAATGATTTTTATCAGACCATATATCATGGCAAACAGCATTTTAATCCTTTACCTCCTCAGCGTTGGAAGGGATTTGAAGAAAACACCAATCTCTTAAAAGAGTATGGATTTCAAGATGGGAAAGCGCCTAAAGGAGCTTATATCGAAGATTTTGAAATCGATTTATTAAGATACAAAATACAGCCTAAGGAAGCGGAGACTTTAGAACCCCAGCAAGCGCTCATTTTAAAGGTGGCCGACAATGCCATTAAGGATGCTAATTTGGATGAAAGTCAGAATGTGGCTGTATTGATTGCCATGGAATCGGAACTATCCATACATCATTATTTGGCACGTTGGGATACCGGTTGGCAATTGAAAGAAGCATTGGAGCAATCCAATATTGAGCTGGACGAGAAGCAAGAAGCAGAATTGGAGCAGCTTTGTAAAAATGGCCTTTATTATCGCGAAGGAGACCAAACACCAAGTCAGCATACCAGTTTTGTGGGGAATATTATGGCCAGTAGAATTGCAGCTCTTTGGGATTTCACAGGTTCTGCATTTACGGTTTCTTCTGGAGAAAACTCTGTTTTTAAAGCCATAGAGATTGCCCAAAACATGTTGTCTTTAGGCGAAGTAGATGCCGTAGTTGTAGGAGGAGTCGATTTTTCTGGAGGACTAGAGAATGTATTGCTTCGAAACAAAAAAGACGGAGTAAACCAAGCTGACAAGCCCAGTCTTTCCATTAATACTAATGACAATGGATGGCTGGTTGGAGAAGGTGCTGGCGCCATCGTTTTAAAGAAACAAAGTGAGGCTAAAAACGACAGAACCTATGCCGTAATTGATGGTATAGGCCAATCTCAAAGCTTAGAAAATGGAGCTTATCTTGAAATGGCTGCTACTGGTATTTCTAGTCAGGATGAACAAGAACAAACTTCATTATTAAAAAATAAACCTAAGCAAGCAGTAGCCTTGGGTAGTGTTAAAGCCAATATTGGAAATACTTATGCGGCATCGGGCATTGCGAGTCTTATAAAAGCGAGCCTTTGTGTGCATCATCGATTTATACCGGGTATTCCTAATTGGGAATCTCCAAAAAACGCCTCTGATTTTGAAAATAGTAACTACTATTTCCCAACGAAGTCTCATCCTTGGATTTTACAAGAAAACCAAACAAAGAGAACAGCATCAGTGAATGGTATAGATGATATGCAAATCAATATATCAGAAGCCAAACAAGCATATACAGAGGATTCAAGTTTTAGGCAAAGTGTAATACCAAGGATTTTCCCTTTAAAAGCCAGTTCAGAAAAAGAGTTGACCTTACAATTATCTGCCTTGGAAATGGCATTAGAATCCCCTACTCCATTTGAGGAAATTGCTGAATTGTTTTTCCAAAAATCCAATGATAATAATGGAAGTTTATGTGCAGTACTCATCGCTAAAAATACAGAGGAGTTAAAGCAAGAGATTGTATTCTTCCATAAGCGTATCTCCCAATCTTTCTCCAATGGGAAAGCGATAAAAACACCTCGTGGTAGTTATTTCTCTCCCAATCCATTGGGTGAAAAAGCTAAAATAGCATTTGTATACCCTGGTTCAGCAACTGCCTACCAAGGTTTGGGAAGCGACCTTTTTCAATTGTTCCCGCAACTGCATGAGCATTTTAAAGACTTGGAAAAAGATATGGCCCGGTTTATATGGCCTGATTATCTGTATCCAAAACTGATTAATAAAAACGATAAGAAACCAAATATCCACAGCGATGCCATTGCTATGATGTCGGTTGGGGTATTTTACTCGGCAGCCTATACTCATTTATTGCGTTCTTTCTTTAAGCTAGAACCCCAAATGGCCTTTGGTTATAGCATGGGCGAATGTAGCAGTATGTGGTATTCATTGGGTGTTTGGAGTCCTGATGGTACCAAAGAATTCCAGGAATCGCCAGTATTTAAAAACCGTGTGGCCGGAAACTTAGAATTATTGGCCGAACACCTAGGAATCAGTAGTGAGAAGGCTAAAGAAAACTGGATTAGTCTGGTATTACTAGCGCCAAAACAGCTCATCGAACCCATGGTTCAAGAGCATGACAATGTATATCTTACTTTTGTAAATACAGAGCGAGAACTTGTTATTTCAGGGGATAAAGAAACCTGCTTAGCCATTGCTAAAAAGGCCAAATGCAAATCTCTTGTTATACCTTTTCAAAATGTGATACACCACGACTTCTGCAAAAAAGAAACAGAGGCTTTATTATCCATGCATCATTTTCCTATAGAGGATAAGCCCAATATCGAGTTCTTCTCAAGCATCAGCAAGACTAAGTTGACGCTAGATAGTGCGTTGATTTCTAAGAACTCCACAGATGTTTGTTGTAAAGAAGTGGATTTTCCTGAAAACGTACAAAGTGTGGCCGATGCTGGAGCCAATATCTTTATAGAATTGGGCGCCAATGCTACCTGTACCAACTGGATAAAGACTATTTTAAAAGACCAAGACCATTTGGCGGTCAATATTAATAAAAAAGGTAAAACTGATGTCCAAGCCTTATTCGAATTAATTGTACAATTAGTGAGCCATGGTGTGGCAATAGATTTGAGCATGCTCTATCCTGAAAAGGCCAAAGGAATACAACAACGACAGTTCTTAAAAAAGATAATACCTGGTGGAAAACCCATTGCCGATGCCATCATAAATAGCGAAAGTCAAAAGCTATTTTCAAATCTCAATACTAAAAGCATTGTCAAAGAGAAGGCAGCATTAGTTGCGGCCAATGAGGATTCCTATACAGAATCTGTTACAGCTACAAATGCTGAACCAATAATATCAAATCATTCTAAAACAATAAATCAAAAATCCGAAATGGATACAAACATAAAAGATAAAACGATTCCAAGTACTCAGGCTACTAAAAAGCTAGGAGAAAACGGATTACGTTTACAAAACTACGAATCCGGAGAACAGCTGGAAGGAAAAGAGATTGTGTATTCACAAGAAGACTTGGTGGAGTTTGCCACAGGTAAGATTGCCAATGTTTTTGGTCCTGAATACGCTGCCATAGATACTTACTCACGCCGGGTGATGTTGCCAATGGACCCTTATTTATTGGTGAGTCGTGTGACAGGTATCAATGCCAAATTGGGTGAATATAAACCTTCTACCATGCAAACGGAATACGATATTCCTTATGATGCTTGGTTCACCACCGACCGTCAAATACCATGGGCTGTTTCTGTGGAATCAGGTCAGTGCGATTTAATGCTCATCTCATATCTGGGAATCGATTTACAAAACAAAGGCAAGCAGATTTATCGCCTATTGGATTGCACCTTGGATTTTGTGGATGACTTGCCTTTTGAAGGCCAAACTCTCCGCTACGATATCTCCATCAACTCCTTTGTGAACAGTGGCAATAACCTCTTGTTCTTTTTCAGCTACAGATGTTATGTGGAAGATAGATTGGTATTAAAAATGGACAATGGTTGCGCTGGTTTCTTCTCAGATGAAGAGTTGGCTGCCGGCAATGGTGTTGTTTATAGCAAATCGGAATTGGCAGCCCGCACAAAAATCAAAAAGCGCTATTTCACTCCTTTATTAAATACCGACAAAACGAGCTATAGCAAAGAAGACCTCATGCATTTGAGCAATGGAGATATTGAGAAGTGTTTCGGTAATGAATCCTATTTTGCCAATGGTCGTAATCCTTCTTTACGTCTACCTCCCGAAAAGATATTGATGTTAGACCGCATTACTTCACTGGATTTAACTGGAGGAGCTTATGGATTAGGTTATATTGAAGCCGAAAAAGATTTAAATCCAAACGACTGGTATTTCCCTTGTCACTTCCGTGATGATGAAGTAATGGCTGGTTCTTTACAAGCCGAAGGTGGAGGAAACCTATTGCGTTTCTTTATGCTGTGCTTGGGATTACAGCGCATGACTAAAGATGCACGATATCAACCGGTTTTCGATATGCCGCAAAAGGTGCGCTGTCGTAAAGAGGTGACACCAGAAGATACCAAGCTGATTTATCGATTGGAGATTAAGGAAATTGGATTGATTCCTCATCCTTATGTAATTGGTGATTTAGAGATTGTATCCAATGATGTGGTGACGGTACATTTCGAAAATATTGGATTGCAATTGCGTGAAAAAACCAATCCGAAATACTTAGAGGAAACTGCAGGAATTCCAATTTCACCACGTTCTGAAGATGCTGTGATGAATGAAAAAGACATCACTACTTTTGCTTTGGATGATTTGTCGAAATGTTTTGGTCCCGATTTCTCCGTTTACGATGGCCGTAAGGTTTCTCGTCAACCCAATACCGACTTACAGCTTATTTCTCGTATACTAAAAGTTGATGGAACTCGAGGTAATCTTGACCAAGCCTCCTCTATTTTAGCCGAATACGACGTACCAGTGAATCCTTGGTATTATGAGCAGAACTCAAATACGACGATGCCCTATTCTGTTTTAATGGAGATTGCCCTACAGCCTTGTGGTTTATTGGGTGCCTATTTAGGTAGCACCTTAGAATTTGCTGATCGCGACCTATATTTCAGAAACCTAGATGGTGATGGCGAAATGTTTGACCTTCCATCAGGAACTGATTTTAGAGGAAAAACCATTGTCAATAATGCGGTTTTGGCTTCTTCCATGGCCCTGGGCGGTACCATCTTACAAAACTATACTTTTGAATTATCCATTGATGGTCATGTATTCTATAAAGGAAAATCCTCTTTCGGATTCTTCCCTGCCGATGCTTTGGCATCGCAAGTAGGTTTAGATAAAGGTGCCGAAGTGGATGCTTGGTATAAAACCAAAAACTTGACTCCTCAAGATTATCTTCAAATTAAATTGGATTCCTTGTATGGCAAAATGAAGTTATACAAAGCACCTGCTGAAAAACCACATTATCATCTGGCCGAAAACCAATTGAATTTATTAGACCATTTAATAGTGGCTAAAAACCAAGGGGAATATGGTAAAGGATATGTGCATGCCACCAAGTTTATAAAACCTTATGAGTGGTTCTTTGCTTGTCACTTTTATCAAGATCCAGTGATGCCCGGTTCCTTGGGTGTGGAAGCCGTTTTCCAAGCCATTGAGGTATTTGCCTTACAACAAGATTTAGGAAAAGATTTTAAATCGCCCAAATTTGTTCAGCTGGCCAATAATAAAACCGTTTGGAAATACCGCGGACAGATTTTAAGCAATGTGGAAGAAATGCATTTAGAAATTCACGTTAAAAATGTGGAGCAGCGTGGTGCACAGTTGGCCATTATTGTGGATGCTTATGTTTGGAATGGGAAAATGCGGATTTATCAGGTTGTGGATTTGGCGCTGGGGATAGAAGAAGCGTGAAGCGGGAAGTACGAAGCGGGAAGTACGAAGCGGGAAGTACGAAGCAGATTTACTCTTCGAACTTCTGACTTCGAACTTCTGACTTCGAACTTCTGACTTCGAACTTCTGACTTCGAACTTCTGACTTCGAGCTTCAAACAATAATTTAAAAACGAATAAGACCAATAAAAATACACATATGAATTTGAATTTTCACGGCATAGCACAAAATCTCTTCTGGAAGGGCTCGCCTCGCGATATAGTATTTGATAGCAAAAGCATACAAGAAAAACTAGAAGCCACCGATAAGCCATTATATATCATGAAGGATTTTCAGGGGCGTATTGGAGTGAGTAATTCCGGTGAGCTGGTTTCTGAAGGCAGAGGATTACAGGTTTTAGCCATGGCTAATCCTATGACGGCTGAGCAACTCGGTGACCCAAGTTTTAAGCAGTATTATGGTTTAAATTATGCCTATAAAACTGGCGCCATGGCCAATGGCATATCCTCGGAGGAATTGGTGATTGCCATGGGGAAAGCCCAGCTATTGGGTTCCTATGGTGCAGCTGGACAAGTACCAGAACGCGTATTACAAGCCATAGAGAAGATACAGACAGCCTTGCCAAATGAAGCTTATGCTTTTAACCTGATTCATAGCCCCAATGAGGAGGCCTTGGAAGCTAAAGCGGTGGAATTATTTATTAAACATGGCGTTCATATTGTGGAAGCCTCCGCATTTTTGGCCTTAACAGAGCATATTGTCTATTACCGTGTGGCGGGTTTAAGTCAGAATGAAGATGGTAGTATCCACATCAAGAATAAGGTGATAGCCAAAATTTCCAGAACCGAAGTGGCGGCTCCATTTATGCAGGCTCCTCCGGAATCCTTTGTACAAGCATTGCTCACAAAAGGAAAGGTTACAGCTTTGCAAGCTGAACTAGCCAAGCAAATACCCATGGCAGATGATATTACTGTAGAAGGTGATTCTGGTGGGCATACCGATAACCGTCCTTTGGTTTCTCTCCTCCCTATTATTATTAAGCAGCGTAACGATATGCAAGCCAAAACCCAATTTGCACAAAAGATACGTGTGGGTGCAGCAGGCGGAATTTCTACTCCAGCTTCTGCTTTAGGTGCCTTTATGATGGGTGCAGCTTATGTGGTAACTGGTTCGGTAAATCAAGCTTGTATAGAGTCTGGCACCTCGGAACATGTGCGCAAATTATTAGAAAAGGTAAGCTCAACCGATGTGATGATGGCCCCCGCTTCCGATATGTTTGAGATGGGCGTTGACTTACAGGTTTTAAAACCGGGAACCTTATTTGGACCCAGAGCCAAAAAGCTATTCGAATATTATAAGCAATATACTTCTATTGATGATATCCCGGCAGACGAGCGATTAAAACTAGAGAAACAGGTTTTTAAGCAGCCTTTAGAGGAGATTTGGCAATCCTGTATCGACTTCTTTGAGAAAAGAGATCCAGAGCAAATACAAAGAGCCAAGGACAATCCACACCGTAAGATGGCGCTTATTTTTAGATGGTATTTAGGCTTATCCTCCAATTGGGCCAATGCCAATACCAAAGGTCGTGAGTTGGATTATCAAATCTGGTGCGGGCCAGCCATGGGCGCTTTCAACGATTGGGTAAAAGGCACTTATTTAGAGCCTTATCAAAACCGTAAGGCAGCAGATGTGGCCATGCAAATATTACAAGGAGCAGCCTATTTATACCGCATACAAAGTCTAAAATTGCAGGGTATCAGCTTTCCTTTGGAAATGGAGGTTGTGATTCCTAATGAGGGGATTAGCTATCCTATTATTGATAATGGGGCACTGACTAATACTAGTGCGCAGAATAATTAATAGGGAAATTGTATTTTTTTGTCCGCTAATTTTCGCGAATTAACATGGATTAAAAAGCGATGTTCATTAAAGGTGAATGTTGCTTTTTTTTAATATTCGTGGAAATTACTTTCAGTATGCACGTGTTTTTTCTCGTAAAACATGAGTTATTATGTACACTTGGATTGTAAATCCGAGTGGCGGGACCAGCTATGAAGCTGTTAGACACGTTGAAAAACGAAGCTTTCAAACCGCTTTGACTTTTATTAAATGTATTAAGCCCCAATGTAGTCCTTCAGCCAAATATCCTATATTTATTGTTATTTCAGGTTGTCATTTCTGTATATTTCGATAAATATCGTTTTAATTATTTCGTCAAGGTTGTTGCCTTCTTCTTCAATCCATTCGTCTTTTTTTACTAAATTTTGAATTAAACGCTGTTGTTCGTTATCGTAGAACTCTTTTGTTAGTCCACAAATAAATTTCTCTTTGTTTTTCCATTTACTTTTATGGTATTCATCAGTTTCTGATAGTTTAGCAGGGTGAAATTGGGGTTTCAAAATTGGTGTTATGAGTTTTAACGTATGACTATTGTTTTCTAAGCTGTCAATTATCCTTTTAGCTTTTTCATAAATTATTAATCCGTCATAATCCCAGTCACCCATATAATAAATTGGGTATTTAACATCAATTAGATTTTTCAACTTATCTACATTATAACCTCCAACATATAATAGCTCAACCTGATAATTCTCGATATAAAATGGAAATTTCAAGAAATAAAAATTCTCACATAGAATGGTTACTTTCGGGTTTTCATGTTCACAATGAAACGGTTTTAAATATTGTTGGTTATTTTCATGCGATAAATCAATGCCTATCAACTTTTCAATGGCATTGATTAAACTAACTTTCTTTGACATATATTTACTTGACTTGAAGAACATTAATGAAACACCTTGGTCATTTTCTTTTGCTTCAATGATTTGATTTCGTAAATTATCCAAATCTGTATTATTCCAAAAGTCTTTTATTTCAATTAGTTTAACAATATCTACTTCATCTATTCTGCTCGTATTCAGATTGATACCCAATTCCCCTAAGAACTTAAAATATATGTCATATATAAAAACACCTTTATCGTCTACAAATTCTTTTTCATAGTGATTATCATATTTATTACCTATGATTTCTTTTATATAAATTTTATCATTCCCTATTTTATCTTTTATTATTCCTTGTCGATACAAGAATCGAAAATAATCATGATTTGCAATACTATTGCGACTGCTTGCAAGCCCTTTACTTATCTGATTTCCTTGAAAGAGTTTATGAAGTGCTCTTATATGCTGCCAATTAAGCTTTTTGTTCATAATAATTTTTTTCAAGGTGTTCTTCCCAATTATAGATAGTTTCAGTACTTCCTGATAAAATTGCAAATGGTGGGTTATTTATTTTATCCTCCTCATTGTTCTCATTCAGAATGTACCAATTTTGATTGTTGTTCTCATTATCATCCAAAGGTGATATTGAAAATGTAAGAAGCTGAAAATCTTCATTAGCAGCAATTGTATATAGCATATCATAATTACTTCCTAAATCTTGCGCATCGTCTATTGGCATAAAACGTATTCCTTTAGGTGGCTTGTTATGCTTATCTTTGTATATTTCTGACATCTGAGCAATGCATAATAGAGCTATTTTTGTGTAATTCTGCCCAGTACTACCTTCGTTTTCTTTTCCGTTTTTTTCCATTCTAAAATCCATTTTGAAATAGTTCATTGGATTAAGCAGCTCTAAAACGGATTCAATTTCTTTCCTTGAATGTTTTTTGTAAATATCAAGTATTATCTTCTCAATATCCTTTTGTTTTGGAAGATTATCTAAAAACATACCTCCTGTAAAACACATTTGATTGTTTAATTCTCCCTTTACTTCATCGAGGAAACTTGTCGGAAAATCTGGCACATCATCAAATGTTAACTTCACTTTATGTCCTCCAGTTATTGCAATATCTTTTTTGTCAAAAAATATCTTAATGGATTTATACTTCACATTATGTTTTTGATAAGCGTCAATAACATCTTGAAAGCGTTTTGTTAATAATTGGACAAATAGGCTATTTATGTCTTTCGCTAAATCATTTATTTTTTGGAGATATTTTTTGATTTCTACAATAACTGATTTTTCTTCAAACTTAACATTGGAATATAAATTGGGTAAAATAGTTTCAACAAGTGTTTTATAGTTCTTTGTTTCTCTGTTAGGAGAATTGTATGCAAAATATGTTTTAGTCAAATAGCTGCAATGTCCGTTATAAGCTTTTTCTGCTTTCTCAGACTTTTCAGGCTTTTGTGTGTATTTATCTTTTAATAGGTTTTTATCTACACCATAGTCGAATAGTTTACATTCACCTAGTGCAGTATCATACTCATTGACAGCTGTTTTAAGATGTTCTTTGAGCTTTTCTATTTCTCCTTCAATCCTGCTTTCGACTTTTATTTTTTCTCTTAGAATTTGATTTATGTACTCTGTTTTATCACTGGTTTTATTTAACCTATTAGTAAAATCAATACTTACCTTATTGTACCTATTATCTATTTGTAATTCAATCAATTCATGTACAATTTCATTAAGTTCAACACTTAGTCCGTTTATTTTAAGTTGTTTGTCATTTTGTTTGTTGATACTGAGAAACTCTTCCAGCTTTTTCTTTTGAGTTTTTAGCTCTGTTAGTTCTTTCTCTTGGGTAATTAGCTGCTCGTTTTTGTTAGTCCATTTTCTATAATCTACATTGATAATATCTTTCTCCTCATAACGTTGTATTAGTTTATTGAAGTTGTCAAGATTTGATATTTCATCGAAAATTTTGGAGTAAGTTTCTTTGAAAATATGGTCTCTATGAGTATAAAAAGTGAATATTTTCCTATTGTCATATTCACTTATAATTCGGTGTAAATCAACCAACTTTTTCTGTTCCGCTTTTTGCTCTTTTATTTTTTCATCAGTTTTTTCTGCATAGAGTTTAATCTTGCCTTGTGCATTTTGAGTATTCAAAAAGTAGGTATCCCTGTATTCTATAAATTCATAAACACCAGAAAGGTTTAACCAAAAACCATTTTCTTCTTTTGTTATATTTTCTTCTGAATTAAGAATCAGCAGCAATTCATCAGGATTTGGAATGTACTTTTTGTTTTTCTTGCTTTCCGGTTTACTTAAATAGAGTTCAAAATAATGCGCAATAACACATTCTTGGATTTCATCAAATGTACGGGTGGCTAAACGGTCAACTGACCATTTTATTAAAGAATTATCCTTGGCTAAATTAGAGAATGCTTTTAGTGAGTTTAGTGCATTGATTTCATTGTCAATTTCTTTTTTCTTGAAAGTGTATTCCTCTTCTCCTTCGTTAAAACTTTTAGCCCAAGCCGATTTGCGAAAATCGACCAAAAAATTTGTATTTGTGTTAGACTTTTCAGTCAAATACGTTTCAAATTTTAAAATCTCATTTTTACGGTTGTAAAATTCAAAAGACTGCGTTACTGCTTCCAGTGAATTAAAATCATTGAGCAAATCCTCTATTGTTTGAATATCTTTATATAAGGGCATTACTCTCAATAATTCCTTTTCTGTTTTTTCTTTTTCAACTTTTAGTTTATCCTCAGAGTGAGTACTAATTTTGTTTTAATTTCCTCAAATTCATTAAGGCTATTTTCTAT
>JADGDY010000039.1 GCA_016744655.1 Bacteroidales bacterium
GAAGTATACTGCGTATAAATGGCTTTTAATTCTTCATTTGCCATCATTTGAGTATACAAAGGCCTTGCCTCTCCATGACGAGCCCAATCATATATGTCTCTTGTTTTCCAATCCCTACCCATCCAATCAATTCCAAGTGTATTGTCTAAATCGTAAGGGATGTACTCCATCCTTTCTGAAGAAGTATTATAATAGAGGTAAAAATTATTTTTATTATATAGAGGACCATCCCAATTACCAAGGAATACATCTGTAGCAATCACTCTTAAATAGTCATATACATTGAACACTTCTTGAATTTCACAAGCAAACACTTCGTCTGATAATTGGTTTAAATCCGTGATAAAATTGGCAATATCAGTATAGTTATCCTCAGCCACATTGGTTTTCAAATCATAAACTCGTCTATCGCCTTGCTCATGTTTGTAGCTATCTTGTGAACTACCGCGATAATCTAAATCGGCAGGATATAAACATTTATAGAGGTTTCCATTCTTATTTTCGAAGCGGGAATCCACAAATTCTTCATCAATATGTTCCACCTGAATATAAAGTCCATAATAATTACCATTGATATAAACTTCAACATGATTTGCTCTAGAACCGGGTATTCCAAAGCTATTCATTAAATCCCAACCAATTTTAGATCTTATTACTGAAGGATCGTTATGTTCTCCATTTAGATTTATTTTTTCTAAACCATAGAAATCTCTACCCGATTCAAAGGTATTAAAAGAGAGTTTGAAAGATTTTTTCCATGAATTTCTTGAAGTATTCCCTCTTAAACGAAAACCAACATTACTTAGTGTTTCTTGCAAGGTATCTGTAGTGAATTTAAACTCACAACGAAACTCAATATAGCTGTCTACATTTTCATAAATCCAATCTAATGTATCTTGATCGATGGTAATATCTACACGAGGTACCATATCGTCTCTAAATACAGGTCCTAATTCAGGGAATTCGGCTTGGGATTTTAGAGTAATCGAAGTAAAAAGTAAAAGCAGACTAAGTAAAAGGGTAGTAATACGGTTCATATTCTTGGTTGTAAGTTGTGTTTTGTAAATAGTAAAATCATATAACCATAAAAATGGAAACAATTAAAAACTAAGGCATTTCATATTAAATTTTTACAAAGATAATTGTTTTTAAGAAATGATATACAGTCGTATAAAAACAAAAAGCGCCAGAAAACAAAAGTTTTGCAGCGCCTTAATTAGAATATTTTATTATTACCTTAATCCAAAGGTATTACAAAGCAGCTAATGCTTTTTCGTAATTTGGTTCGTCTACAATTTCAGGAACTTGTTCAGTATATACTACTTTACCAGTCTCGTCAACTACAACAACCGCACGGCTCAATAAAGCTGCCAATGGTCCATCAGCTACTTCTACTTGATAGTCTTTACCAAATGTTCCGTAACGGAAATCAGAAAGATTAATAACATCCTCTAAACCCTCAGCACCACAAAAACGTGCTTGAGCAAAAGGAAGATCTCTTGAAATACAAAGTACTTTAGTATTTTCTAATTTGCTAGCTTCGGCATTGAATTTTCTTACTGAAGCTGCACAGGTACCTGTATCTAAACTTGGGAAGATGTTTAATACTAATCTCACACCTTTATAATCTGCTAAGCTTTTCTCGCTTAAATCTACTGCTACTAATTTGAAATCGGAAGCTTGTGTTCCTACTTTTGGTAAATCTCCAACTGTGTTGATTGCGTTACCCTGTAATGTTATTTGTGCCATAATTTTATTTTTTTATTTGATGTGACAAAAGTAAAACTTAAATCCCAAAGTAAATTTTAAAAAAATCATAAATTTTGGACTTTCAATACCTAAATCTATCCAAATTTGCTGATTCTTTCTAATTCGAGTGGTTTTATTATCTCTATCATTCTTCCTTTTGTTGAGATGATGCCTTCGTCTTGAGCTCGCTCGAATTTGCAATCCGGGTGCATATAACCAAAAAAACCAACCATAAGTCATCAACTCAGGCGTTCCCCAAATAATATCCAACACACTTGGCAATTCAGCATAATTCCGTGCAGAACTAAACAAATATTCTTTAACTAGGCATAGTTATTAGGATCGTGACTTTTGTATTTGTCTGACATAAAACAAAGATAGGGACTTTTTGTTTTGTTATACGCACGAAAAATATTCTGATGTTACAATCAGTGGAACTTTCTGCGCTAGCAGGGTAGGAAGGACAAAGACATATTAATTCTTTTGAGTTATAGTACAAAAACCTCAAAAAGAAAGATCGAACGGAAAACATACTATTATTACACTCTGTGGAACTTTATGCGCTAGTGGGGACAAATTTAATATGATTGGCTTAAACTACAGAAACATCCTAGCTAGGTCTAACAATCCTAAAGCCAGTAGTAACTGCAGATCCCATTATTGAATAAATAAATTGCTCAGAATCCCTACTATAATATTTACAACCTTCTTCATCCCAAAACTCGGTATCTCCTCTTCTAACATAAAAAGCATCTTCTATATTAGATGGAGCTTCAGGACCTTGGGGATTTAGTTCGGGACTAACAGAATAATAGTTGGCATCGTAAAAATCTTGACACCATTCCATTACACCACCACTCATATCATAAATCCCTAATTCATTTGGTTTCTTCGATGCTACTTGATACCAATTGTACTGATCTAAAACGGCAACTTCGTTGACATCATTACTACCACTGTAGAGATAATTTTGACTTTCATTACCCCCTCGGCAGGCAAATTCCCATTCTGCCTCTGTTGGTAACCTTCCGCCTAACCATTCTCCATAAGCCTGAGCTCCAGCATGAGTAATTGCTGGTATAGGTCTGTTTTCATATCCTGGATGAGCTTGATAAGGGAAAGTGTTTTCCACATAATACCTAATTATAATATTGTCAAAATAATACCTTTCTCCATTTACCCATCCATCCAAAGGGCAGTTAATGTCATTTAGAAAGCATGCAAACTGACCAATGGTAACTTCGGTTTTCATGATTTCGAATCCATCTAAAGTAACGCTATGCTCAGGACCTTCATCTTCTTCACCATTGTTTGAGCCCATGATAAATGTACCTCCTTCTACTCTAGCAAAGCTGATCTCGTTTACATATACCCAAAGCTTATTTTCCGACTGATTATCTTCTTCATCTGTAGCAATAATAGTAAAATGATGACGACCACTATCCACTTGGGCGGTATACCAATCATAGGATAAACTTGAACTTTGAGTGCTGTGTAATAATACACCATCCTCTAATAGCCTTAATTCCTTTACCCCAGCCTCATCTTCTGCAGTAATTTGGAATACAATGGTATCCCCTTTCATGGCTTGTGTTTCATTATACACATTTGAAAGGATTTTAATGGTTGGAGCTGTTTTGTCTTTTTGGCAAGATGTTCCTACAATTATTATAATGATTATAAGACTTGCCCATTTTGAAAATTTCTTCATTTTGGTAATTTTATTATGCTCTGCTAAAGTATATAATAAATTGAAATTAAAAAATCAAAGTCCGAATAAAGGTTTAGATAAAAATCTAGCACAGGTATTCAATCTAAATTAATTTGCACTGATTTTTTATTACTTTTACCCTAGAACAACTTCAATGATATTCTCAGCAAATCTGCATAATTTTTAACTGAGCTAAACAAATAATCCTCTGGTTTTTCAACAAGCATATCCTGTACCGGTCTTGCCTTAGGCTAGAGATGAATATAATTTAATTCTCATAAAAGAAGGCTTTACTGTAAATTACTTTAGTATGAGTAGTCAATGTTATGAAATAAGCTTTATCTGGTTCGTGCGTTTTATATTTGTCGAACATATAACAAAGATAGAAATTTAACAAATTGATTGTCTGTCTTGTTAATAAACGCACGGAAAACATACTGAGGCTATACTCAGCAGAACTTTCCGCACTAGCGGGTTTGCATCACTAATAATACATATACTCATAAACTACAAAAGGTTTTCGTGTAAGATAACCCAATTCGTTATACTCCCATTCTCCTGGTCTAGGTTTCGATAAAGCTGGTTCTTCTGTAGAGCCATCATTGTTATGTACTGTCCAAATGAGAGAATCATATTGATTAATTGATAAATCCTTCCTAAACAATAGCTGTTCATCAAAGCTCCAATTGCTATAAGCTTGCATTTTATCACTGTAGAAAAATTCATATTCAGAATTCAGAAGCTTTTCTGGATCATCATAATAATAGCTGAAAGCCACATTTCTATTTTCATCTAACTCATATAATTGTTGACTACTATATATTCCATCGTGATAAAAACGGTATACTGAATTTTTATTGAGATATTCATATGTAACTCTTAAGACAGAATCCCCACTTGATTCTTCATCAACAATTACTTGAGTATAATTATTTATTAACTGATTCTCATCATTATATTGTAGAATCCATTTATAGTATGTATTTTCAAACTTCCCTCTATCTCTAATCACTTCAGATAATCTATCATTCTCATCATATACCAACTCATATAGGTCACTAATAAAACCACCTTCATGTAATTGAACAGATATTTTAGTTAGCTGTTTTTTAGAATTGTACTCATAAGTGATATACTCTACCACCCAAGCGTTTTCATATATATGCAGACTATCAATTTTATATACTGGCAAACACTTAGTGGGTTTTGCTATAACTGCCTCCTCTGTATTGTCTTTCTTGCATGATAATACAAAGAAGATAATCGCTGATAATGTGATAATTAGTTTTTTCATTTGTTTTATAATTTATCTAGGTACAATTTTCGTGTTGGGAATAGCAAAATAAAAAAACAAATAGCTTGATAGCAGTACATATCCAAGAACTAACACACTCCCAATAATTTTAATTGCTTTTTTTTCATTCTTAAACTTAACTAAAATAGTTTCATATCTATCATTAAAAGAAAAGAGCAAATAATGAATAACAAGAATTGAAACAACAAAAATGATAAACATTTCTTTATTATAATCGAACACTTTTCCAGATAATTCAAGATATACTTTTATTGAAATAATATTAAAAAAGAATAACCAACTCATCGCCATTGTTGCTAAAAAATCAGGAATATCCTCATTAATCAATCTAAAAAACTGATATATTTTGATGTAAATATAATTATAAACAATCATAAGAAAAAGGTTTAATATTCAAAAGCACCGTAGTTTATAGGGTTACACATTTCTTCCATACCACGTTGAGTATTCCAATTAATTGTTTTTCCAGTAGGACTTTCCCAAAAAGCATTATTTGCTTCATTTAACAACTGTAATCCACCGACAACAATAATTGCACTACTTATTTCAGGTATAAATAATGTACCAATTCCTAGACCAATATTTAATTTAAATTCATCTTTACTAATTGACCCATTTTCATAATTGTAATAATCAACTAAAGCTCCTGCTGTAACTAAAGCAACATTTGCTTTCAAAAAAACATTAGTGTTTTTTACATATGGACTATAATTGAATATTTTAGAATTATATACTTTATATTTTTTCGAAACAGTAGATTTACCAAGCCAATAACCTTTATCCTCAATATTCTGAAGAACTTTAGTCACGGCAAATGATGGTACAGTTATATTTATCTTTTCTTCTTCTGATAGACTCTCAGTACCCACCTTGTCATCCTTCCCAAATCCAGCTTGTAACTTACCAAATAAAGCTTCGTTTGCTGCATTTCTTTTTTCTATTTTCTCATCAGTAAATGCATGCTCTCGTAATTTAATGGGAGAATATTTATTTAGAGGGCTAATTTCATCATCATCTTGCCCTCCTTGAATAACAAACCCACTGGGGTCGGTATATTTTAATGGATTATTTAATACATAGGAATACCTATTGAAGTTTTGAGAGTATTCGGGCATTTGTAATACCGGGTCGGGGCTTAAAAAGCGGGCAATTACCGGATCGTAAACCCTACCATTCATATTAATAAGCTTAAACTCTTTTAAATGTTCATGCAGGGTATAACCTCTATCGAATATACAATCCTCAGGAACATTAGTATATGTCCAGTTAACCGGGTTACGTCTATTGCCCCAAGCATCAAAATTCATTTCTTCTATGGTATTTCCTGTTTTGTTCAAAATATAATTGATACTTCCAATGTGGTCTTTTAAAATATAGTTTAGGATATCGTTCCCATTACTATCTTTCACAACAATAGCAAATAATCCGCTTGAGAATACCAATGAGCACAAAACTTACCACCTATTACTCATTTTGAAACCAACTAAACTAATAATACATATATTCATAAGCTACACCATAGTCTTTTGTAAGATAACCCAAGTCATTATATGCACGTACTCCTGGCCGTGGTTTTATTAGTTTTGGGTCTTCTGTGGTTCCATTATAATTATGCACTGTCCAAATAAGGGAATCATTCTGGTTAATTGATAAATCCTTTTTAAACAATAGCTTTTGTTCAAAAGACCAATTACTATAGGGCTGCATTTTATCACTGCAGAAAAACTCATATTCAGAACTCAGATACTTCTCTGTTCCATTATAATAGTATGCCATAGCAACATTTTTATTCTCATCTAATTCAAATGTGGCTCGTGAACCATATATTTCATCATACAAAACTCTAGAAGCTGTGTTTTCATTGGGATATTCATAAGTAAACAACAAACTAGACTCACCACTTGGCTCCTCATCTACAATTACTTGCGTATGATAATTTATTAATTGATTCTTATCATTATAATGTAGAATCCATTTGCCGTAAGAGTTTTCCAATTTCCCTCTATTTCTAATCACTTCTGATACCCTATCATTATCATCATATACAAGCTCATAGGTATCTATTGATGAATAACCATCAACTAAGTCGACTACTATATTTGACAGCTGTCTATTTGAACTATACTCATAAGTGGTATATTCAACCACCCAGCCATAGTGATCACTCTTTCGTATACTATCTATTTTGTAGAGAGGTAAACACTTAGTAGGTTTAATGAGCTCCTCGCTTTTATCTTTCTTGCAGGATAAGGCTAAGAATATAATTGCTGATAGTGTTATTATTAGTTTTTTCATTTGTTTTTTTGAATACTTATTTATTTTTATTAATATTTTCACCTAGTATAAAATAATAAGTTTTTTCATATCTTATTATGTGCAATGTGTCAGATCCTCTTTTTTTGATAAGTGAATCTCCAATACGAACAAAGCTATCCAAAGACCTTGGGGAATACATATAATTTCTTGAATTAACAAAGTATTTTTTTTGTTTATTAATGATCAAAAAGGATGAACCTTTCCAATGTTTCTTCTTTACTAATACACCAGCAAGAGAATCATTTAAAACAACTTCTTTGTATTCATTATACATACTTACATTATTATCAAAATCTATTAAATAAAATATAAATACTACTAGAAAACTAAAAATCATTACAATGATCGCAATTGAAGTGTTATTATACTTTTTCATCTTATTCCCAAACTTTTGTAGATTTCCAAGTTATCTGACCAGACACTGGTGATATAGAAACTCCAACACCACCCGTAATACTTACGCCAATTAGAAGACCACCATTTCCATCCTTTGAAACAGAATAATTCTCTCCAACTGTTAATACTTCTCCAACAGAAAAATTTCCATTTATGGC
The DNA here is from genome assembly GCA_016744655.1 of Bacteroidales bacterium. GTDB lineage: Bacteria > Bacteroidota > Bacteroidia > Bacteroidales > UBA12170 > UBA12170. The sequence continues at coordinate 7,646 of JADGDY010000039.1, forward strand.
TCCATCCTTAAACGAATCAATTGTTAAGTTATTGATATCACCAATATAATAATATGCCGTTAAGCTTCCTTCCAAACCAGCACCTACCCATCCACCTCCTATTCCTGCTGATGAAAAATTGTAATATTCGTACTTATCAGGGCCTTCTACAATATATAAGCCTCCCCAAGGAGTTGCATTTGAAGCCATCCAAGATTCCGCACCCCCTGAAAATTCAATAGAATAAGCAACTTGCTCCCCTAAATAAGCAGGATTTATATAGATGAAATCATCTAAGCTAGGCATTTCTCCTTCTTCTGACTCATGTTTAATTTTACTATCACTAGCAAAACTAATTTCATTTTTCCCAAACAAAGCTTCTTTTGTAGCAGAATAACCTTCATTTGCAGAGGTTCTGAAATTCTTTCCTAAATCAGATAAATAAGTTAACCACCAAGGGAAATTGGCATCGGCTTTTGGTTCATATTCATCATCATCCCCACCACCTTGAATTACAAAACCACTGGGGTCGGTATATTTTAATGGGTTATTTAATACATAGGAATACCTATTGAAGTTTTGAGAATATTCAGGCATTTGTAATACCGGGTCGGGACTTAAGAAACGAGCGACTACTGGATCGTAAACCCTACCATTCATATTAATGAGCTTAAACTCTTTTAAATGTTCGTGTAGGGTATATCCTCTATCGAACATATAATCCTCAGGAACATTATTATAAGTCCAGTTAACTGGATTGCGCCTATTGCCCCAAGCATCAAAATTCATTTCTTCTATGGTATTTCCTGTTTTGTTCAAAATATAATTAATACTGCCTATATGGTCTTTTAAAATATAGTTTAAGGTATCGTTCCCATTACTATCTTTCACAAAAATAGCAAATAAACCGCTAGGCCCTGCCAAATAATGCAAATGCTTAATGCTTCCATCTTCTTGTTCTATTTGCTCATAAAGGGTATTGAAATAGCGCTTGCGAGTATATGTATTTGCAACCGTATCTTTTATAGTTTGAATGAGCCTTTGCTGATTTAAATCGTAAGACATGTTTAGCTTAAAAGTGCCCTCGGTAATTTGAGCTATTTTCTTGAAGCTGGTATAGTTTATCTTTTGATCGAAATCGCTAATGGTGCTAGGATTTCTATCAATAGTGGTAAGAGCATGAGGTGGAGCACCATCTTCACCATAACTAAGCACACCCACATCCGATTTTAAAACTATATTGCCTAAAGCATCAAACTCCGATCGCAACTGTAAGTTTCCATTTACATAAATAGAATCTAATCTATTAAAACCATCGTAATTAAATGTTTCTGTTATGTTTTTGTTTAAATCGGCTCTGCTGCTTAAATTTAATTCTGGACTCCACAGATACTGATAATTTTGAATATTACTATAAGAGCCTCCCTTTCCGGCACTTATTGAGGTTATTTGCTGATCAATAGGATCGTATTCATATTTGCTTTGTATTTCATCGCCTAGCTTGAAATCCTCCACCTTTCCAAATGCATTAATGCCATTGGTTTGATACAGATTCTCGCCTTCTTCATCAATAATATTTATTAAAAAACCATAACCATTATAGCTTCTGTCTATTATATAACCATCGGGATAAGTAGTCATGCGTAAACGATTAAATGGATCGTAAGTATAATTAAACTCCAGAGGATCTTGATCCACTTCTTGGATCTCTTTTTTAAGCAAGCCATTGTCATTATAAAAATAATGTCGGTTTTCGGCACTTACACTTTGGTTATTTACCAAATGATTAATTTCTGAAACTTGACCTATACCATAGGGTTTGGTATCATAAATCCATGTAGTGGTTCCATCAATATTAGTTCTGGTTTCTATTCTTCCTAGCTTGTCGTAGGTAAAGTTAAACAACCTATCCATAGCATCAGTTTCAAATACTTTCTCACCAAACGCATTGTATTGAAAGGTTCTTCGGCCCATATCAGGATCAATAATGGTATCAAGCCTATCAAATATATCGAATGCTTGATAAATGCGAGTGGCATCATTCCCATTTACGGTCATTGATTTAGCCAAGCCATTACTGTAATAGGTGTAATCTATGGTAGCAGTATTATTATCAATAATATTGACCAACCAGTTGGCTTCGTTATATGTTTTAGTTGAGGATTGACCATCTGCTTTATTAACTGTGATTTCATTTACGTTGTAGGAGTAGCTATCAATACTACCATTAGGATGTGTTTTTAATTCTAATTCTCTAATTTTATTATAGTTAAAAACATAATAATATGCAGCTTCATCTGCTTTATAAGGAAGGCTTTGTTTTCTCAACAAACCTCTTGTACCATAAGAATTCGAATATACCTTGTCAACAAATACTAAGGTATCCAGACCTGGGGTGACTTTTCTTAGTTCATTACCAAATTTATCAAAATAGGTCATTTCAAAGGGCTGCCCTGAGGTTTGAGTCCATGAATAATATAGAGCAGAATCAGGTGCTAAAGGATTGCTTTGATAATCTTGAACCCATTGTAAAGCATTCATACGTAGCATACCATTTGGAAGGGTTTCCTTTTTCACATTACCTATTCTATCATATTCGTAAGTAGTGGTAAAACCATTTGGATCGGTAACAGATTTTAACCAACCTGTGCTTTCGTAATATTGAAAGTTTGAAGTTTGGTTTTTATTGTTTGTTTTTGAAATAGTATATCTACCATTAGGATCGAATATTTGACTTTCGATACGGGCATCAAGACCATTTGCTAAAGTTTTACTTGTAGCTATATTTCCAAAATCATCATAAACATAGCTTTCCGTATAGCTTAGAGGATTACCTGGTTCAAAAACTATACTTTCTACTAGAGGTTTATCTGGATAATAGTTGATTAGTTTTTGTTTAACTATATCTGACTGTCCATTTTTATGATATATAGTTTTAATAGAATCGGCTAGGCCAATATTATATCTGTTTCCATTGTCAATATTAATATATCTTATTTTTTGTGTTTCAGAAATATCATAAGCTCCCCCATTACCATAAGATTTTTTAATAACAGTTGGATTTCCGTAGCTATCAATACTCTGTATTTCGTCAACAATTGTTGACTTTGAAACTCCATGAACATCAAAGCTTTCACTGCTTGTGGTTTTTATATATGGATAATATGATAAATCTCCAGAATCTAAATAGTCAAAATCATATGATGATTTTTTCACAAATTTAGTTTGATCATCGTATTGACTCACAAAGCTATTTGTATGCTCCATATTATTATGATCTCCAATACTATAATAATCTATAGTTTTAGTTTTATTGTTCATATCATACTTAGTAACCAATTCATAGCCTAAAAACCCTTTGCCTGAACGGTGAATCAAAGGCCCATCATAATCATATACAGTAGAATAAGAAATATTATTGAAGCCATTTTCTTTAACTTCGTATACTACTCGATTAGTTCCCTTATAATGCGTAACGGGAAAAGAAAAACTATTACTTGCTAAGTTAGGGTTTTTAAGATTAAGAGGACTATAAAAAACCTCCTTCTCAACTCCATATTCATCAGTTATTTTTACAACATTTTTATTTCTAAATTGATTTAATTCTCCAGAAACTGAGAGGTGACAATAAATACTCATGTCTTGCCCTAAACCAGGGCTATTATGTCCGGAGATTAACTGGTTAGGATTTTTTCCATTAATGTTTGCAAAAGCAAATTGGAAATCATCAGTAAGATAACTACCTCCGTCACTTCCTGCTACTTCTGCAATTAAATTATTTTGAAGAGCTATTTCTCGCACTTCAATTCCTAATTCTTTATTATTTGGATTTATTAGAAAATCTCTTCTGGTATATTCAATGCCTGGTTTTACTTCTTCTTTAGAATCATCTGAATAATCATTTCTTTTAATTAACATGACATCTGCAAAACCATCATGATTCAGATCTGTTACAACAATATCTCTATGATTTACTACATTTATTGATTGTATACTTATAGAGTCTGAAAATATACCATTTCCCGCAGAGTAATAAAAATCCCAATTATAATTACTCTTATTTTTAAAGATAACCACATCAGTTTTTCCATCCCCATTAAAATCGCCTGCTCCAAATTTCGACTGATAATCACTATTACTAAAAACATTTTTCGTGTTAATAAAATTGATAACTGTATTATCAGAGTTCAAACTAATAATTTTACTTTCTTTGTCACCAAAGTTTTGGCAAAGAATGTCTAATTTCCCATCGCCATCAAAATCCCCTGATAATGTTTTACTTGGAATAAGAAGCATCCCATTACAGGTAGTAATAAGATTTACTTCATCTTCTCCAACAGAACTTTCCCAAATTCTGACATTACCTTTACTTCCTTCTCTGCTAATACACATTACATCAATTATTCCGTCTCCTGTATAATCCCCAATAAAAAACTCAGGATAATCGTATGAGCTTATATTAACGTTAAAATATACTTTTCCTGGTATTATCTGATATCCATTTGTATTATAAATCTGCCCAATAAGATTTCCTCCAAACTTGTATACCATGAATAATTCCTCTAAACCATCACCATTAAAATCTCCAGCTGAAATTTTTAAGATCTCACGACCTGTAAATTCAATTAAAGATTGATTTTGCCTAGTTAAGTTTAAGTCATCTGCTCCTGTAGTCAAGTTTAAATAAGCATTAAACCTATTATTAGTGACACTATTACCAGCGATTGACCATGTAATAATATCATCAGTATTATCATTACCAAAATCAATTTTAATAATTTGAACCAAATGCTCATAATTAACTTGATTGCCAATAAAAACACTATCGGAAATGGTTTTTGGATTATAGGCTTGATTTCCCCACTCAAACCTTGTTCTGTTAAATATCGGAGGCACCTCTTCTTTTGAAGGATTATCAGTTTCACCCAAATAAAAGGATTTTAATTGCCAATCTCCAAATAGTGGGTCTACTTCCATACCAAAACAATACTTATAAATTAGTTTCTGTTCTGGTATATAATTTACTTCTATATAATGAAGGAATTTGTCAGTTGATAAAAAATATTTAGCATTATTTGCTCCAGCAGAAAAAAATGATGGCGGATAGAAATTATAAGTCCAATAATTAAATTCAAGTTCATAAACAGGCTCTATTCCTAAAGCTTCATTTCCTGAATACCGAATATACTTAATATTAAAAGTTCCTTCATCTCGATCATATACATACTCATATTCAATATAATTACCATTTGGATCTGTAATTTTAGATAAGTACCATGCTATTGGATAATCATTATTTTGCAAATAATGACGTGTAGAAGTATCAATACCATATTCAAAAATTCTACCATCTTTTTTTATCACTCTAAAACCATCATCAAAACTACTGCCTACCCTTGTTATTTTCTCGAAGCTTTCTACCTCAGTATGATATCTACCTTCATTTTCATCAAAGATTAAATAATTACCATCCAAACTTAACTGATCATTACCACTAAATGATATGGCTTTGATAGAGTCGTTATAATATTTTGATCTAGGCACCCTTGTTATTCTCGATATACCGTAGATAGAGAATCCGTATCCTAACTCTCCCCATCCTGCTCCACTCGTATAATTCAAACCAATATCGGGTTTGGAATTATTAATGCCATCTGGCAAAACAAAACCTACCTTATAGTTTGCCGCACCTGAAGACAAAACATTGAATGAACTTTGTAATCTTCCTACTTGACCATGATCTCCATCTCCAGGGCCTCCAGTTGTATTATCGTCAGGTGGAAATACTAAATAGGGATCTATTCTGGCAACAAGGGAAAAGCTTGAATCATATGCGGTAGCGGTATATTCAAATCCATCAAGCATAATAATTGAATCTCTGGCTACAAATTCCCTCTCACCTGTTATTGAAGCATCTAAAACTATACAAGACTGATGTGGCTCAACATATTGAGCATAAACATTTAAGCTAAAGAAAACTGCAATTATCGGGAATGTTATATATTGGTAAATATTTTTCATAATATGAATATTAAATCAGATACATTATTTCTTGATAATTTTCCACGCTTTTCTTTCACTATTAATAAATAGAGTGAAGAAATAAACTCCAGTCGATAATTGCTCTAATTGTATTTCATCTCCACTATTAAGTGTACCTGATTTAACCAGAGATCCTTCTAATGTGAGAATTTGATATTCTAATGATTGTATAATATCGTATCCGTTTATTTCGAACTTCAAATAATTAGTCACAGGGTTTGGAAACACTTTAATATTTTTTTCGTGATCAGAAAACAATATCAATTCCTCTTTAGTTTTATTGGAATCATTACCATCAAGAATAATAACTTTACGTTCTATTCTCACTCCGTTTTCACTATACTTAAACTCCACAATTTCATTTTGAGAAATCGAAACAAAAGGAATGCAGAATAAGATGATGAGAAAATGTAGATTTTTCATTTTTTAGGAATTTGAACAATGATTATTTATTTAAAGACTCTATTAATTCACCTTGTTTATTAATTTGTTTTTGTTGTTCAATTAATAACAAAGTCAATTCTTCAATTTTTTGAAGCAAAATTGAGTTCATTTCTCCAACATCTATCCCATTTGCCTTAACATCGGATTCAGTAGGAACACCAGGTAGATGTTTGTTAGTCTTAACATACTTTTCAAGTCGTTCTAAATCAGGCAAAACATAAGAATCACTAAACACATAATCAGGCCAAGACGTACTTAATTCGACCTTTATTTTCTTACAACCAATAGTTCCATTCACAGCTAGCTTGTATTCTAGTGGAGCGTTATCAATACCAATATTCACTCTACCATCCATATATGCAATAGTACCCATAGCATTAGGTACCCATAATCCTGGAGTTGTAATTTCACTTATATCGACCCATTCAGCATTTCCATCATTATCAACAGATTTTAAGAGTTTATCAGGCCCTGCGTTTCCTGTCATTTGGAAGCCTGTAGTTCTTGTAGTCCCTTTTACATCTAACTCTGTATAAGGATTAGTATTCAAAATTCCAACATAATTATGTTCCCCATCTATTGTTAAAACTTCAACATCATAATCTCCTTTTTCTGATGATCTCCCAGATTTTATTGTACCCGCAGTATTAATAAGACTAAAGTCGCTGAGTACACCAGGTTCACCATACCTGATTGATCCATTTGGATTATTTAAACTAAGATATCCTTGAGTTACAATACTACCTGTAATATTTGCACTCCCATAGACTTCAAGACTATCTCTTATATTCACATCACCAGCCACATCCAATTGTACAGTTGGGTTTGATGTTCCTATTCCAATATTATCGGAATCATCAATGGTAAATATACTTTCTGTATTAATATTTGGATTACCAGTTCCTTTACTTGGATTATGTCTTGCTATCTGAAATTCACTAGTCGATGAATCCCCAAAAATAATTTTATTGATACCACCTACCATTTGAATACCTCCCTCTGTTAATATAGTCCCATCAACATGAAGTTTTTCACCTGGTATATCTGTTCCGATACCAACATTACCATTTACTCTGTGAATATCACTTCCCGAAACAGTCCATACAGTTTTACCAGCACCAGTACTCCCGAAATCTAAATTTTCCTGTAGATAGTTCTGTAAAAGTGAAACTGGAGCCTTATTTATTGATCTTCCATTAGAAAAGATAAAGAAATCCTGTGCTCTTAATGAGTCTTCCTCTTGCTGTTCAACTATTGCCGCAAGTGTTAGACTTGTTATGCCATTACTATCTGAAACCACCTGCCCGCTAAGTTCATTGTGTTTAGTTATGTATCCTGCATTAGCATGGTTGCCCCATTTATAGGCTGCATTCCATTTGGTAGAGTTGCCACCAGTTGCAGAAATAACGCCAACCACATGAAGTTTACTAGAGGGGCTTAGGGTACCTAGTCCCAAATCTCCTTTTGAAGTAAGAACCATTTCAATAAATTCATTATTGAAGTCCTTACCATAGGCCCATGATAATTTATTGTTCTGATTTAAGCCATAAATCCAACTATTTGTATCAGTAGCAGAACTTTTAAATGCCATAGCAGCCTCTCCTCCTGAACCAACATTCTCAAGCAGCAGACCGTCTAACCAACCTCCATGACCACCTCTTGTACTAGTTAATGTTAATTTGCTAGATGGATTCTCGGTTCCTATCCCTATATAATCATTGCTAACAGCTATAGGGCTATCTTCTATTCCTGACTCGCTATTCCACTTTGGTATAAAACCAACTGTTCCTGATCCATTAATACCTCCATTTTGTGAAGTCAAATAACCTTCTTCCGCATGATCTCCCCAATTAAAAGCATCATTCCATTCTGTTGAGTTACCACCTGTTGCTGTTATCACTCCTTTAACTTGCAGCTTGGTGGTCGGAGTTAAAGTCCCTAATCCCAATTCACCATTAGCAGTCAAAACCATTTTAGTAATACTATTATTAAAACCGGTACCATAGGTCCATGATAATTTATCATTCTGATTCAAACCATAAATCCAGTAATTTGAATTGGTTGCTGATGTTTTAAATGAAATCGCTGATTCACCGTTAGAACCTGTATTCTCAACAATAATCCCATCCTTCCATCCACCACTACCACCTCTTGTTCCAGAGATAGTAAATTTCCCAAAAGGACTAATTGTACCTATGCCTATTTTATTATCCATAGTATATATTGGACTATCCTCTAAAACAATACCTGAAAGGTCCCATTTAGGCACAAAACCTGCAGTACCCATACCACTAACAACATCTTTGCTCTCACTTTTAATCCTATTGAATTCATCAGTAGCAAAACCACTTTCAGAAATAGAATTCGAACTTAATCTAGAATTTGTATCATTTTGAATTATTTGAGCTGATAATGAAGAAAGAGTGAATAATAGGACGACACTAAATAATAGGTGATTTTTCATAATAGATAAATTAATTTATAGATAAATACAGAATTTTCCACAAACATATACTCTTTTTTAATATATTACTAATATAATTACAACCATTTTGAGACAATTGTCTGAACCAGTAATTTTATTAGGTTTTATAAAGGTAAGGTATTACATTTTTCTTATGATTAATACTAATTTTAACAAAAACGTAACCCTAAAAATCAATATATTTTGTCACATTTTTCATAATTCAATAATATCAACTATTAAATGAGTACTATTAACTCGCCAAGTTATTGTTACTATTCAAAAAATAGCTATTTTTTGTTAATTTTATTACTTTTAACCTTAACTCCATTGCTTTCAAACACCATATAACTTTATTTAACATGAGCAATTCATTTATTTATACAATAAATTAACGGATTTATGTGCTGGTATTTTATAGTACATTAACCTTATATTAGTATTTTAAATGCATTTTATATATGAGAAAGAAAACTCCCTCTAGTGTGAATTTAGATAAATTAGAGGTTCTTGTTTAGATACCAGATGATATACTCACGCTTAGGTCAGCAGATCTATTCTGCTGAGTAGGAAATTAGCTTTTCGTACTAGTGTGATAAGCACGGAAAACATACTGAGGCACTGCTCAGCAGAATTTTTCGCACTAGTGGGTAAACCTAAGCCATTTATAGAAAATATGAAGGTTGCTCAAACAGAAGGACATGTTTCAAGAGCTGACAGATAGGAAATAAAATCTAAAACAGAAAAAATAGTTGTGACTTCTGAAAAATATTTAGAACTCAGAGAGAAGAAAAAACTTCATAAAAATTAATAAATCGTTTTGAGTATTATTTTCACAATAAACTATACTAAGTTAAAATCAGTAGAGTATTCTAACCAAACAATTTACCTAAATCTATCCAAATTTGCTAATCCGTTCTAATTCTTGTGATTTCAGAACCTCAACATTTCTCCCATTTGTCGAAATAATACCCTCTTCCTCAAATTGTTTCATTTGTTTCGAAACACTTTCTCTACTAATTCCGATCAAATAAGACATTTCATTTCTAGATAAATGCAAACAAAAGCTATCAGATTTATATACTTTCTTTGAGAAATAAAGAAGAGCATCGGCTACCTTTCCATATATTTTCTTTTGATGCTGGTTTACAAATCGATGATAGGTGTTTAAACTATCTCTACTCATGGTCTCTAGAATCTTTGAACTAAATTCCCCTTTTTCATAGAGTAGTTTTTTAAATACTTCCTTATTGAAAAAACATATATCCACATCTGTTAAGGCTTTATATGAACAATGATTGATGCTGTCTCCAAAGAGGGAATGTAATCCCAAATATGCTTGTTCATTTATTAATTTGATGATGTATTCGCTATTGCCCGATTCGGTTCTCTGAAATTCTTTCACCAATCCTGATCTTAGATAAATGATGTGTGAAGTCAAAGAGCCTTCCGACATAATCATCTCCCCAGCTTTAATACTCACTGCACTACAGGTTGAATTCAAAACTTCCAATTGACTTGGATTTAAATACAATACAGAGCTGGTCACTTTATCACAGTTTTCACATCCTGGATTCCTCATTTCGATTAGATTTTCGGATAATTACATAACAAACCAAATATCGATATGTATTTTTCTACATATCGGTTTTCAATCGGCAAATTAAAATATATAATTACTCAAATCCTAATAGGTAATCAAATGATTTTTTTTAAATAATGGATGCTTTTAAAAAGAGAAGATGAATTTTAAAACTTAACCAAATTTACTCACCTGAATCAATTTATCTTTATCTAAAATACTAATGGTTTTTCCATCTAAATCGATAATTTTATCGTCTTTAAAGTCCTTTAAAATCCTTGTTGCACTTTCGTTTGACATGGCAGTTAATTCAGCAAGGTCTTTCCTTGACAGATTTACTGTGAAGGTATCTGACTGATAAACTCTCTTATGAAGACAAAGAATAATATCCGCCATCCGACCATGTAATTGTTTCATGGTTAAACTAAATAGGCGATCAAATGTAAGAACCTGATTTTGATTAGAATGAATTAGTAATTCATATGCAAATCCAGCATTTCTTTTTGCAATAACCTTAACAGCCTTCATATCGAAAAGACAAGCATACACATCTTCTAATGCAGCTACAGAATAATGAAATACACTTTCGGTGGTAACGGATTGAATTCCTAGGATATTATTCGCAGGATTTACACATAATGTTTGAACATTATCATCCTCTTCTAAATATGATTTTGTTAGGCCTTCTTTTATATAGATAAGATGGTTGGCGAAAGATCCTTGCTTACAAATATTCTCGCCTTTATTGTATTTTACCTCTACCCTGTTATCATTTAGTAATTGCTTATCTTCAGCATTTAACTCACCATGAGTAACATGCCCACAAAAAGCTTCTAAACATTCATCTGTATTGATTGGTTTGGCCATAACATTTCTTTCATTTCATCTCACTGGGTAAGCGAAATAATTCATACAAGGTAAAGACGTCTAGTATAAATTCCCCCTAAATACTAGTTCTAATATCCTTGTAAATATAGAAAAACTTAATTGATTTATGAAAAAAAAGCAACAGAAATGCATGTTCTGTTCCAGTTGACACACCTATTTTTCAGCCCTTAGACAGCTCTAAGAAAATAGAGAAAGGGCTACTACTTAATCTTCAAATAAATAAGATTGATCGCGCTTAATTATGAAGTTATATCTTATTAGGTTAGTAGCCCTTAATATTTTTGAATTATCTAATACTTTTTTTGAGAAAGTACTATTTGATCAATTTTATAATTATTCAAAAAACCTTCGAAAAATTAAAAATCTGCTTCACTCTTAATTTTTTTTATTGTTGTTTCCTGTTAAATTCAACTTAGAATTTAACCTGTACTTGCATTACAAAGAAATCGTTATCTACTTCATGATAATTAGCATCAGTATCACCACTTTCTTCAGAACGATACACATAATTCAACTGTAAACGAGTCCACTCATTAAAGAAGTAATTAACACCGAAAGTAAGATCATTTTGTTTATTGTAATCAGCTTCTGTGTCAGGATCATAACTTTCGAATTTAACGATAGGTTGTAGGTTCCAAGGAGTCATATAACCAACTAAAGCCATATATCCGTTTCTCTTAGAATCTCCTTCAACAAGTGTTGGCTCTTCACCACAACCACCTCCTACCCAAGAGGATCCTTTGTCGCTGCCATCAATATATTCCGCTTGGAATAACACGTTATATTTATCAAAAGATACATCTACTCCCCAACGAGACTTCTCATTTGGCACAGCATCATCTTCTGCATCTGTCGCTAACTCTTTTCCAAATTTATAAGAACCACCAACACTAATCCCTTCTACAGGAGTGATAATTAATCTACCAGTAAAGTCTTTAAATTTATCTGAGTCAAATTTGTTTAAACCAGTTCCATTTGTAATAGCAAGACGGTATTGTATTAAGTCTTTTATAGGAAATAATTCTCCTGTAGAACCTAAAAACATAATACCTAAATCGCGAAATGGGCTCGCTAATTCATTAACAACTCTAGATCGGTTAACTGTATGCAACGATTGGCAAGGAGTAGTTAATTCCAATCCAAATGGAGTTTTAAATTGCCCCATAGAAACAGTCAAGTAAGGATCGAATCTTTTATATGAGATAAAAGCATCTAAAAGATAAGGGCCGCCTAGTGTAGGACTAAGTTCTGCCATTACATAATACGAGAAGTCGTAAGGGATATTTCCAACTACACCAAGTCTGGCTCTGTTGAAATAAAAACTATTTGTTGAATTTAGTCCATGTAGAGGAGCTACATCATCACCTAAAAATTGATATTCAAATTGTGGTTGAATATAACCTACCACTTTTACTCCATCTTCACTATCACCACCCATACATCCTTGTGCAAAAGACAAAGAAGGAAGCATAACTGCTAAAGCTAAGATTGCTATATAAAATTTCTTCATTTTCGTATTTTTTATGATTTGAAATAATATGATTTAGAAGGGAGTTCGAGGATCTCCCTTCTAAAAATTATTCTTTATTTAGTTACTAAAGGAAAATCCATTGTTTCAGCACTTGAGAATTTATGAGACTCTAAGTTGTCATAAATCATTCCATTTGTTCCGAATAATAAGCTCTTGCTATCGTAACCTAAAACCTTAAGGTAAGCAGTTAACATAGAAGATGTTTGTCCAGTCCAGCAATAAGAAACTACTGCAGCATTTGGATTTAAGAATTGATATTCGTCACCTGCTAATGTTAGAGGCTTTACTCTACGTGCTCCAGTAATATTGCCATAATGTTCAACATCTGCTACATCCCAGAAATTATTGATGAAATAATTAGTTGGTGTGGCCAATACATCTGCATTAGTTACTTTATTCATTCCACCTAGCAATACTTGAACCTGATTTGCAAGGATAGCAGCACCATCAGTTAAATCTGTATCAATCAAAGGATCTCCATAATTAACATTCTCTACAATAGCACCCGGTGCAGCTGTCCAACTTTCACTTTCAGTACCAGCATTACCAATGTTATTTGCCCAAGAAGCAGAAGTAGCAGCATTCCAAGAGCTCATTCCCCATTTCATTAATTTAGCATCAGGATATCCACTTAAACGAAGTGCCATAACAGCATGTCCAGCAGTTTGTCCTGTGTAACAAGCTATAACAATAGTTTTACCATCAGCACCCTCAGCAGCAGTTAATACATCTGCTAAAGTAGCATTTACAGCTGTTTCAATGTGACCTGTACTATAATCAGCTTCATTTCTGATATCAATGATATAATAGTCATTGGCAGCATCTGCATCTGTCATTTTTTCATTTACATCAGTAGAAGTTGTAATCCAACCTGAAGCTAAAACATCAGTAACATCCATTGAATTATCTATTAAATATTGTTTTAAAACAGGAAAACCATTAGTAACAGGATCAGATGTTTCTAATTCATATCCCATAATAGCAGCATCAGTATATTTGTGTGACTCTAGATTATCATAAATCATTCCATTGGTTCCGAATAACAAACTCTTACTATCATACCCTAAAACTTTCAAATAAGCAGTAACCATAGAAGAAGTTTGTCCTGTCCAACAATAAGTAACAACAGGCTGACTAGCATCTAAGTTTAAATATTCGCCATCAGCTAGTGTCAAAGGATTGATTCTATATGCACCTGCAACATGACCATAATGATTTACATCATCAAGTGCCCAATAGTTATTTACAAAATAACTGCTTGGAGATGCTAACAGCTCAGAATTTGCTACCTTATTCATTCCACCAGATAATAAAGCAGAAACTCTCTCAGCTAAAATACCAGCTCCATCATCAGCACTAGTTGTAAGTGTAGGTACAGAAAATGTAGTGTTTGGTGTAATAGAAGCAGGAAGTGTCCAACTTGAATTTCCTATAGCAGAAGAACCTGTATTATTTTGCCAAGAACCAGCAGTTGCAGCATTCCAAGAACTCATACCCCATTTTAACACCTTAGCATCAGCATATCCACTTAACCTCATTGCCATTACAGCATGTCCTGCAGTCTGACCTGTGTAACAAGCAACAATAATAGGTTTACCATTGGCATTTGCTGCCTCAGTAAGAATACCACCTAACGTTGCATTTACAGCACCAGGAATATGACCAGCAGCAAAATCATCTGCGTTTCTGATGTCAATAATATGATAAGTAGATAATTCTGGATAAATTACATCCGCAGTTGTAATCCATGAACCTAGCATATCTGGCAAGTCCATTCCATTGTTTACCAAATATTCTTTTAAAACTTCAAAATTGTTTGTTGCCGGTACTGGAGCCGGCTCATCCTTTTTACATCCGCTTAATAAAATAATCGCGACCATTCCTATTAACAAGGATAACTTCATTAAATTTTTCATAAGTAAATTCTTTTTGTTTATGTTACAAATCTATCTTTTGTTATTATGTTAACAGAGATATTGCTCTGGTAATTCCTTATGAAAAAACAAAATATTTCCGCGTTAAAAAACTGATCTATATCAAGTTTTTATCTGTAAGAAAACACTTTAGCCTTATTTTTTTATTATCTTTGCTACTGTTAAATAAAACCTATTAGTCATGCACAATGCCACAACCGCCCCTAGCTGTATCGTAAACTCAACCCACTTCGATTGTTTTGAACACCTAACAAAAGAAGAGGCCGAATTACTTGAAACTAACAAAAGAGACGTAAAATTTAAAAAGGGAGAAATGATAGCTAAGCAAGGATCATTTGCTTCGCATGTCGTTTTTTTAAAGGAAGGCTTGGTGAAAGTTTATTTAGAAGGGAATCAAAAAGATCTTATTCTTAAAATTGTCCCAGACAATCATTTTTTGAGTCTTTCCTCTGTTTTTGATGGAAACAATACCTTTATATATAGTGTATCCACTTATATGGATTCTACTGCTACTTTAATTAGTATTGATATTTTCAAACAATTGGTAAGAAACAATGCCAAGTTTGCCCATCAAATTATTAATGTACTAAATACAAATACAGCTCAAATTTATGGCCGGTTCTATTGCTTGTCAAGAAAGCAATCACACGGAAGAGTTGCTGATATCATTTTATGCCTATCTGAAAATGTATTTAATACAAAAAAGTTCAAACTGAATATTAGCAGAAACGACTTAGCTGATTTAACTGGGCTCTCATCGGAAAGTGTAAATAGAATTTTCAAAGAATTCAAAGAAGATAAATTAATTGATATTGATGGGAAATCAATTTCTGTTCTTGATTTTGACAAACTCCAAGAGATTAGTACTTACGGGTAAAATAGACCGATATCATTTCTTCTCTTAAAACACAAATCATATATTTACCTTTTAAGAAATTTTGCATCTCTATATATTAAGGAGTATGTACAAAGTGAACGCACACTTTATTTTTTTCCGCAGATTATCGCAAATTAACACGAATTAGAAACAATGATCAGCTTTGCTCACCTTTGTTTAAAAAATATCTATGGAAATTACTTTCAGTGAGCTCGTTTTGCTTCGGTTAGCGGAACCTGGGGATAGAATTTCTTTTTATTAAAATACATGCCGATTTCTAATACCTTTTAAATATCCGTATGATGGATAAATAAATTGAAATAAGCAAAGCGATTCATTCACACCATAGAATATAATAAGAAGTGAATAATTATATTTTTCTTAATTGAGAAATAAATTCTTTGTATAGCTATAGCTACGGAAATTATTTCTTTTGAAAAGCAAGAGAAATAGAACCGATTTATATCAATCAATATGGTATTTAAATGGTATAAACATAAACTCAAAGTGGAAGTTTGCCCTAAGAGTATATACCGATAATTTAAAACTTAATGTAGAAATCTTTGTACAATAATATTCTTCTGACCTTAATAAAAAGACAAGTCAAATTTCTACTTCTACTTTTTAGATTTTTTCTTTCAAATTTTTAAAATAGAATTGGACAACCCCTTCTTTTGTTTAATTATTCTTAATAACTATCCTTAAGCACTTAATTACTGTGAATTATATAACAGAAAATATTTTTTCACCTCCTCTTTTCATTTTCAAATGCTTATAAAAAATATAATAACATTATTTTTCTTGATATAAATCAAGTTTTATTTGATATAATCCAAGTTTTTAAGTCAAAAATGCCGATGGGATAATTAGGAAGTCGCTTATTGCTTTTCTAAATTTGTTGTGAATATAATAACAAAAAAGTATGAAGCGGATATTTTATGTAATTTTAATTTTGATTGTTCCGCAGATTATTGTGTTTGGTTACATAACCAATATCGATGAGGAGCAAGAAAAAGACATCAAACTGATCAACTACACTAAGAAAGCCGACAGGCTAGATAGAAAGGTAGTAGATCACACCAAATTTGAAGAACTTCAAAAAGATTTCGAACGTCCACAAGATGTGACTTTAGCTTGTTTAAGTTGTCACACCGAGAGACATGGAGAAATCATGGCCAACAACCACTGGACTTGGGACCGTAAAGAAAAACTACACGGTCGCGGTTTAGAATCAGTGGGTAAAACAAACATCCTCAATAACTTTTGTATTGGAGTTAGTGCAAGTGAGAAAACCTGTACTCGCTGTCATATTGGTTATGGATGGGAGGATCAAAGTTTTGATTTCTCAAAAGCAGAAAACATTGACTGTTTAGTTTGTCACGACAAGAGTGGTATGTACGAAAAGGCAAAAGGTGCAGCAGGATATCCTGTGGAAGGCCTTAATCTAAATGTGATTTCACAAAGTGTTGGTTCTCCAGGTAGAACCAATTGTGGTGTATGTCACTTCTGGGGAGGTGGTGGAAACAATGTGAAACATGGGGATTTAGATAAAGCCATGATCGACTGTTCAAGAGAAGTTGATGTACACATGACTACCGAAGGTGAAGACATGAGTTGTGTGGAATGCCACGTAACAGAAAATCACAACATCACCGGTAAATTGTACGCCCTTTCATCAGAAAACAAAAACAGAGTTACATGTGAGCAATGTCATACCGACGAACCTCACCAAGATAAAATACTTAATGACCACGGATATCGTATTGCTTGTCAAACTTGTCACATCCCTGAATATGCCAAAGCCAACTCCACAAAAATGATTTGGGATTGGAGTACTGCAGGTCGATTAGACGAAGACGGACATTCGACACATGAAAACGATGCGGATGGTAACCACAATTACTTAAGTATTAAAGGAACTTTCGTTTATGACGATCATGTTGTTCCTGAATATTTCTGGTTCAACGGATTAGCTGATCACATGCTAATTACAGATACTATTAAATCATTTCCTATCCAGATGAATTCTCTATCTGGTTCTTACGATGATAAGAATGCAAATATTGAGTCTACAGGTAGTTCAAAGATATGGCCTGTTAAAGTACATAGAGGTAAACAACCTTATGATGTCGGGAATATGACATTAGTTCAACCTAAGCTTTGGTCGCCTGTTAAAGGCGACAGTGCTTATTGGGTAGACTTCGATTGGAATGAATCCATTATAGCAGGAATGGGATACTTAGGCCTACCTTATAGCGGAGAGTACGATTTTGCTGAAACAGAAATGTATTGGCCTTTGAATCATCAAGTATCACCTGCTGACAAATCATTACAATGTATCGATTGTCACACCAGTAGTCCTAAAGGTAGATTAGCTAATTTAAATGACTTCTATTTACCTGGTCGAGACCGTTTCGCTTTGATTGATAATATAGGAATCATCCTATTAGTATTAACCTTAGCTGGGGTAGTTATTCATGGTGGAATTCGAATTGTTTTAGGTCGTAATAATCATTAATACTATTAAAACAGTTCACATCTGATAAAAAGAAAAATTATGAAAGTATATATATATAAAATATTTGAGAGATTTTGGCACTGGATGCAAGCCTTCCTCATTCTATTCCTTGCTGTCACAGGTTTTGAAATACATGGATATTATGAGCTATTTGGATATAGAGAAGCCGTATTATTTCACGACAATGCAGCATGGGCATTTTTAGTACTTATTGTTTTCGCCATCTTTTGGCACTTCACCACTGGAGAATGGAAACAATATATTCCTACAACTAAAATGATTAAAGAACAAGCACAATATTATATAACTGGGATATTCAAAGGTGCAGAACACCCTACAAACAAACTGGTTTATAATAAATTCAATCCTTTACAACGAATGATTTATTTAGGTCTTAAGATTCTAGTGATTCCTGTAATGGTATTGTCTGGTTTTGCTTATATGTATCTTAACTATCCAAATATGGCTTTTGAGTTAGCATCGTTGGATACCGTTGCTGCAATACATACTATGGGAGCATTTTTCCTCATCATATTTGTAATCGCTCACATTTACCTTACCACCACAGGTCATAAACCTGCTAGTAGCATGAAGGCTATGATAACAGGTTGGGAAGAGATGGATGAGAAGGAAGCAAAAGAGTTAATTGTAAGCTCTTTAGAACATAATCTGATAAAGACCAAAGAACAGTTAATTTCTAAGGAAGACAGCAGTAAATTCTTAGATGATGCTTTGGAAGCTACTGAGAAAAAGATGGGAATCAGCAAGGATCATAAATTCCGCGATGTGATTGCCAATAGTGGAGCAGGATATTTTAAAATTAATGCCAAAGGAAACTTTGAGGAGGTTAATAATGCATGGCTTAAGCTATATAAATACAAAAATGCTGCTGACGTAGTAGGAAAACATTATAGTCTATCTCGTTCAAAAGAAGCATTAAAAGAGCTTGAAGATTCTTTTGCGAAGGTAATGAATGGTGATACCATTGAGCATGGTCTAGTGATGAGAAAATGCCAAGATGGTAGTGTAGGATATCACACCATAACAATGACACCTTGTACTAAAGATGGAATTATCAAAGGCGTTGAAGGATTCATCTTAGATGTAGATGCAAAAAATGCTGCAGCTATGCAGTGGGACAAATAATTAATAGATAATAAGAAAAATCAAAATAATGAAAAAGTCATATTTATTTCAACTGCTAGGATTATTAAGCATCGTTTTGATGGTTTCCTGCAGCGATAACACAAAGGTATACCAAAACGTAGATGAGATGATCGCTGAGCTTACACCAAGTGTTGACATGATTTCCGTAGAGGAACTACATACTTGGTTAGACACAGGAATTGTACTACTAGTTGACGTAAGAGAAGCAAACGAATTTAATCCTGGTTTTATTCCTGGGTCAGTTAACATCCCTCGCGGATTAGTTGAATTTAAAATCGCAAAAGATCAATTTTGGGAAGATCAATTCTTATACCCACCTCTAAAAGAGGAAACCATCATCCTAATTTGTAAAAAAGGTCATAGAAGCATAATGACTGTAGAAGCTATTAATAAACTAGGATTTAAAAATGTAAAGGTATTAGATGGAGGTTTCAAAAAATGGGAATTATCCTATCCTCTTGAACAAGAGAAAAATTTAGATCAAGTTCATGATGGCGGTGGCGAAGTTGGAGGCTGCTAAACATCATACAATCAAAAAAATTAAACAAGATAAAAACATAATATTATGAAAAATACAATCAAAACATACACATTACTTATTGCCTTTTTATTTGTAGCAAGTTTCACGTTTGCTCAAGGCGATATCATGACAGCTAAAGATTTTAGCAAAGCCATAAAAGACAAAAACACTGTTGTAGTTTCAGCACAAACTGCAAAAAACTATGGAGTTTCTCATATCAAGGGAGCTATTCATGTTGACCATAAAAAACTTTATAAAGCAGGTAACCCAGAAGGTGTAATTTTATCACCAGAGGAGCTTGCAAAAGTATTTGGTGACCTAGGTATTTCAAATACCAATACTATTGTTATTTATGATGGAGCAAAAAACAAATATGCTGGACGAGTTTATTGGATATTAAAGTATTTAGGCGCTGAGAACGTAACTATTCTTGAAAAAGATATGAAAGCTTGGAGAAGTGCTAGAGTGCCTTTAACAAAAGCTCCTGCTAAAGGGAAAGCTACAACTTTCACAGCAAATGTAAATAACGACATTATAGTTGATATGGCTTGGATTCAAGCTCATGCAAAAGATGCAAATGTTGCATTAGTTGATGTTAGAGATACTCAAGAATTCACTGGCGTATCAACAAAAAACCCTAGCCCAGGTCATATTACTGGCGCTATTAATTTAAATTGGGAAACTCTAGTTACCGAACAAGGTGTTTTAAAAGATAAAGCTACATTAGAGTCTTTAATGAAATCAGCTGGTATTACTGCAGACAAAACTATAGTTTTCTATTGTACCACTTCAGTTAGAGCTGGATTACCATATTTGGTTGCAAAAACAATTTTAGGCTTCCCTAATGTAAAAGTATATGATGGTGCAATGAACGAATGGAAAGAAACTGCATCTAATCCAATAACGAAATAAAGATCTGCTTCATTCATTAAAATTTTTTTGATGAATATTCAAGAGGAGTCGTAATGGCTCCTCTTTTTTTATGCTATATTTGTTAGGCTATAAATCAAAATCATGAAAAAACGAATCAATTTAATAGTGCTTTTTGTATTAATCACAAGCGCTCCCTTGTTTGCTCAATTCTCCATTAAAGCAGAACTCCGAAATAGAGTTGAATTGAATAATGGATTAATGACTTTGCCAACTGAAAGTTCAGAAGCGGCATTATTTGTCACCCAAAGAAGTCGTTTAAACCTCAACTATAAAAACGATAAATTCACGGCTAAGTTCAGCATGCAAGATGTGAGGTTTTGGGGAGAAAACGATATCGCTACTAAAACAGGAATTCAAACCAGCACCAAAGGTTTTGGAATTGCAGAGGCTTGGTTCGATTGGAATTTCGCTAAAAACTGGGGACTAAAAACAGGACGCCAAATTTGGAATTACGATGACGGAAGGCTTTTGTCTCATAGAAATTGGAACCAATATGGTTTATTCTATGATGCTTTCTTATTGCATTATGATAATGAAAACCTCAAAATTCATTTGGGTTCCTCAATTAGTAATACTTGGGCATCATTCAATAAAGATAGTTTTGATGCAGAAAATAATCCTTATGAAACACCATTAGGTTATCGAATAAAGTATTTCAATTTTTTGTGGATGAAAATAAATATTTCCGAAAGGTTATCCATTAGCTTATCAGAATACATAAGTAACTACTTAGCGGCCAACACCTCCTCTACTGTATACACTTTAGCAACAACAGCGATACACTTCAATTATCATACTGACAAAACAAAAGTTCTAACTAACATCTTTTTTCAATATGGTAGTAAAGACTCCGAACTTAAAGAGAACTCATATATGATCACTATGTTATGGAAACAAAAGTTCCATTCAATAGAAACAGGGCTTGGAGTTGATTTTATGACAGGCGACAATAAAAAATCTGGTGCTTTCGATATTTTATATGGAGCAAGACATAAATACAATGGTTGGATGAATTATTATGTAATCCCCGGTAGTACTAAGAATGGAGGTCTAGTCGACCTTAATGCCAATATTAAATGGTCGATCAACAAACAGCATTCTATTTATGCTTCATTTCATCAATTTTGGCTAGAAACTGATTCCTACAATTACGAAATAGATACAGATAATTCTCATTTAACTAATAATCTTGGTAATGAATTAGATCTGAGTTATATGTACAAGTTTAATAAATCATTCAATATTCAAGCCTTCTTTGCTTACTATTTTGCAACAGAAACCACAGAATACATTAAAGGTATTGCTGCAGGTAAAAGCACTTCTCCCTACTGGGCAAGTATAATGCTCACCTTTAAACCACAACTGTTTAAAACAGATATTTAGTCTTCTTTTGAATCAATCCTCTCAAAGATCTTATATTCAGATTTTATTGACATTATTAAATAATTATTTTTACTTTTGTGTCTCATTAAACTCCGAGTTGATTTTCTAAGTATCTACTAGATATATGAATTGAAAACCAATGGGTTGTCTGGGAAACCATCAGCCTCCCGATATCTGACGATACTGTCAGATTGACTTTGGAAAGGAGTAAAGCAATATCATTCAGGTATTGTCCTTTCCGTATATTATAAAGTTTAGTGTAAATATTTTAGCAGCATTTTAGCTCTTAATAAAATACTTTGTATGTTAAAAAAGATGACTCCATTAGGTAAAGCTTTGGAAATTGTTTTACAAGACGCTCAAGCAGTAGAAACTGAAGAGGTGAATATTCATGAATCATTGAATCGATGTTTGGCTACGGATATTAAAACGGATACCGATGTTCCTTCCTTTTCTAAATCTGCCATGGATGGATATGCCATGAAGCAAGAAGACTTGTTTAAAGAGCTCGAAATGATTGAACATATTCCTGCTGGAATTGCTCCTCAAAAAGTAGTTGAAAGCGGGCAGTGTAGTCGCATTATGACAGGCGCCATGGTTCCTGAAGGAGCCGACACGGTCATCATGATTGAACATACAGAGACTTTAGAAAATGGGAAAATCAAATTCCTGAAAGAGAAAAGCAAAAGCAATATCTTATACCAAGGTGAGGATAAAAAGAAAGGCGATGTGGTTCTTCAAAAAGGAATCATTGTGAATCCTGCTCATATTGGAATTATGGCCAATGTGGGAGCAGTAAAATTACACGTTCACAAATCGGTAAAGGTTGGCATTTTAGCCACAGGAACTGAATTAGTAGATCCATCTGAAGCCATTGTTCCTCCACAAATTAGAAATAGTAACTCTTATCAAATTCAAGCCCTTTGCCATAGGTTAGGTGCAGAAACTAATAATATAGGTGTAGTAGAAGATAACCCCGATGCTATTCTGGAAAAGATTAAATCGTTAATTCCAGATCATGACATCATCGTATTTACTGGTGGTGCTTCATTTGGAGATTTTGACTATTCTGAAAAAGTTCTTCGAGAACTTAATGCAGAAATCTTACTCGAAAAACTCGCCATACAACCTGGCAAACCTATGCTATATGGTAAACTGGGTGAAAAGTATTTATTTGGACTTTCTGGTAATCCAGTGTCCTCCTCTATTCAATTTGAATTATTGACAAAACCATTAATCAACAAATTAATGGGCAAAAGTCAGGCTACAAGAATTTTCCAACTTCCAATTGGTAAGGATATGAGCAGAAGAGTTTGTGAAAGAGATCTGTTTCTACCTGTAGTGGTTGATGAAAAAATGGAAGTTAAGCCGGTAGAATACCATGGCTCAGCACATATAAATGCTTATGAAAATGCGGAAGCACTTGCTTGTTTTCCCATTGGAAAAAAAGAATTAAAAAAAGGAGATTTAGTCGATGTTAGATTCCTATAAACGACCTATCACCTACTTGAGGATTTCGGTTACCGATCGTTGTAATCTCCGCTGCACCTACTGTATGCCGGAGGAGGGTATCGATTGGATTCCCCATCAAAAAATATTAAGCTTAGAAGAAATTGCGGAAGTGGCTCGAGTTGGAGCTCGTTTAGGAATTAAAAAAATCCGACTTACAGGTGGAGAGCCATTGGTTAGAAAAGGAATTGTAAACCTAGTGGAAGAAATTTCTGCAATCGAAGGAATAGAAGATATTGCCATGACTACCAATGGAATTTTACTTCCAGAATTCGCAAAGGATTTGAAAAAAGCTGGGCTACATAGAGTTAATATTAGTCTTGATAGTCTAGATGCTGAGAAATTTCAAAAACTAACACGAGTTGGGCAATTAGAAGAAGTTTTAGAAGGAATACAATCTGCCAAAGAAGCTGGATTAGAACCTGTGAAAATAAATTGCGTGGTTACTCCTAGCACTACAACTAAAGACAAGGAAGATTTAAAAACTTTCTGCAACAAAGAAGGGTTAGAATTACGTTTCATTCAAGAAATGTCTCTTGAAAAAGGTGAGTTTTCAGTAGTTGAAGGTGGAGAAGGAGGTAATTGTAGTATTTGCAATCGTTTAAGATTAACAGCGCAAGGTGATATTATGCCTTGCCTATTTAGCTCGAGTGGATATAATGTAAAAGAATTAGGAATAGAGAATGCTTATAACATGGCCGTGGCTTTAAAACCCAAAAGTGGCCATAGCAATAAAGTAGGTTCATTTTATAATATTGGAGGATAATGGAAGCATTAAGTCATATTAACGACGAGGGAAAAGCCAGCATGGTAAATGTTGGACACAAGCCTATACAAAAGCGTACAGCCAAAGCAAAAGGATTTATAAAATTGGAGGAGGCTACCGTAGAATTAATTACCCAAAACGAAATGAAAAAGGGTGATGTGATAACAGTAGCTGAGTTGGCCGGTATACAAGCAGCCAAACAAACGCCTTACCTCATTCCTCTATGTCATAACCTATTGCTTTCGAAAATAGAAGTAAAATGCCATTTGCGAGATAATGGTGTAGAAGTCTTTACCATGGTACAATGCCAAGGACAAACCGGTGTAGAAATGGAAGCTTTAACAGCAGCTTCTGTGGCTCTTTTAACCATTTACGATATGTGTAAAGCCGTGGATAAAAACATGGTATTAGAAGCTGTTCAATTAATAGAAAAAACCAAAGAAAACTAAGATGGAAAAATTCAAAGTCATATCAGTTAATATATCTGAGAAAAAAGGAATTGTGAAAAAACCTGTCGATAAAATAGAACTTTGCGACGTAGGTATTAAAAACGATGCACACTCTGGGAAATGGAATCGCATGGTGAGCCTTTTAGGTACGGAGAGTTTCGACAAGTTTTCTAAAGATGCAGGAAGAACTATACAATATGGAGAGTTTGCTGAAAATATCACCACAGAAGGAGTAGTTCTTTACGAAACATTGCCATTGGATCGTTTTGTTGGTGACCAAATCGAATTAGAGGTGACTCAAATTGGCAAAAAATGCCATGGAAGCAGTTGCGCAATCTTTCAAGAAGTAGGTAGTTGCGTAATGCCAAAAGAAGGTATTTTCGTGAGAGTTGTTAAAGGTGGTGAATTAAAAGCAGGAGAGTCTTTTGAATATCATCCAAAAGTGATAAAGATTGGAGTAATCACTCTCAGCGACCGTGCTTCGCAAGGACTATATAAAGATGCCAGCGGAATGGAAATCCAAAAGCTTATGGGTGACTTCTTTGAAGATAAAAAGAGACCTATTGAATTTGATTACCAATTGATTCCTGATGATGCAGAATTATTAAAAAGTACCCTCCTCAAAATGACCGAGGAAAAATGTGACATCATTGTAACTACTGGAGGAACAGGAATTGGTCCAAAAGATCTTACACCAGATGTAGTTCTTCCAATGTTGGATAAAGAAATTCCTGGAATCATGGATTTAATTCGCATGAAGTATGGAGAGATCCATCCTTCTGCATTAACAAGTCGCTCAGTTGCTGGTGTTATAGATCAAAGTTTGGTTTATTGTTTACCTGGCAGCCCAAGAGCGGTAAAAGAGTATTTAGAAGAAATTAAAAAGACATTAATGCATTCTATCTATATGATCCATTCTTTGGATTTACATGGCTAGAATATAAGATATTTCTATTGGTATTATTTAGCGGCAGATATTCTGTCGCTTTTTTTGTGGATACTAACCAGCATAATTAAAGCCACAAAATCAAGAATAATACCATTTAAAAACCATATTGATTGATATAAATCGTTTCTATTTCTCTTACTTTTCAAAAGAAATGATTTCCGTAGCTATGGCTATGCAAAGAA
>JADGDY010000040.1:0-27617 GCA_016744655.1 Bacteroidales bacterium
ACAAACTCTACGAACTCTTTCCTCAAAACATGGACCTGAAAAAACCTAATAATAACATTTTTTAGATACTATTGCCCTTGTAATTGGTCGGATGCTTACTTTAAAATAAAACTATTGAGAATAAAGAATGAAAAATTAATGATTAGTTAACTGTCGATTTTCAGAATAGACCACGATTTAAAACCAAAAAGCCCTCACCATCAAAGAAACACCAAAAATCATTAATCCGATTCCAGCGATACTATTAATAAGTACTAAAAGCTTTTCCGTTAATAATGGTTTTAGTTTGCCGGCTAGGTAAGATTTTAAGGTATCGCTTAAAAATACAGTAACTAAAGTAACTGAAAACATGGTCATAATGGCATTTTCATCTTTCTCATAATTGGAGGTAATGGCCACCATAGTTCCCATCCAAAACAGCCAAATAAATGGATTGGCCACATTTAGGAAGAATCCTTTGAGGATATAGGTAATGGTTCTGGGATCTTTTACTTTTACTTCAGCAGCTTTTACTTTGGGCTTTTTTATGTAAGTTAATATTCCAAATACGATTAAAATAAGCCCACTTACAATTCCAAAAGCCAATTTGTTTTTGGGTTGCTCAACCACTTGTATAACTCCTTGAAAACTCAATAGAACTAGAAATAAATCACTCAAAAACACACCAAAAGCTAAAGCTACCCCTGCT
Source organism: Bacteroidales bacterium (assembly GCA_016744655.1). GTDB lineage: Bacteria > Bacteroidota > Bacteroidia > Bacteroidales > UBA12170 > UBA12170. The sequence goes on from JADGDY010000040.1 coordinate 689, forward strand.
TTGAATCCTCTATTAATACTTGTTTGTACTAGGGCGAGAAGCGCTGGACCAAAACCAAATAAAGTAGCTAAGGTAACCCCTAAAATTAAACCGTCACGAATTGCAAAGCCCATTAGTAACCTTCTTGTTTAATAAATTCTAACCAATCTGATTTCATCTTATTCTTCAGTACTCGAGGGAATTTATTGGCTCCACCTTCTTTCCCTTTTATTTTCATCCATTTTGCAAATACCTCAGTAGGAATAAGCTTTACAGTAACATCTTTAATCGCTTCCATTCTTTCTACTCTATAATCATCATTAAGAGTATTCAAATGGCTATCAAGGGATCTTTCAACTTGAATAGCATCGATACTAGAATTTGTGCACACATGCCATTCATGTGCCCATAGGCTTCCGTGTTCAACTCCCATCACGGTAAATTCTCCAACTTCAATATCCAAGTCCTGTTGGGTAAGTTCCATAGCCCTATTGATGTTGTCCATAGAAAGGTGTTCCCCACAAATACTAAGAAAGTGTTTCGTTCTTCCTGTTATAATGATATGTGATTTTTCCACAGATTTAAACTTTATGGTATCTCCAATTAAATATCTCCAGGCGCCTGAGTTATTGGTCAAAAGAAGCGCATATTCATCCTTGTCATTTATTTGGCCAATGTGAAGTACTTCAGGTTTTTCCTTTATGTTTCCATCCTCATCAAAATTGTTATCATTAAAAGGAACGAATTCAAAAAAGATTCCATTGTCTAAAATCAATTTCATCCCAGAATCTTCAGGTTGATCCTGATAAGCCACATATCCTTCAGAGGCTAAGTAACTTTCGTTATATATGATGGGTCTAGCAAATAGTTTATCAAAGCTTTTTTTGTAAGGAGCAAAAGCCACACCGCTATGCACATATACATTTAGATTAGGCCATATGTCGTGAATAGATTTCAAATTGTGTTCTTCAATAATTCTTTCCAAAATGATTTGTATCCAGGCTGGAACTCCTACAATAATACCAATATCCCATTTGGGAGCTGATTTTACTATCTCATCGAGTTTAGTTGCCCAATCGCGTTCTTTGGAAATTCGCCTGCCTGGTTTATAAAAGTGTTGAAACCAAAAAGGGATATTTCCAGCAGAAATCCCACTTAAGTCGCCTTCCAAATAGCTTCCATTTAGATTTAAGTGGGTACTTCCTCCGATCATAAGAATACCCTTTTGGAAAAACTCGATGGGAAAATCATAACGAGAAGCAGATACTAATTGTCGGAAACTGGCCTTTTTGATGGACTTTAACATATCTCCAGTTACAGGGATTTGTTTGCTGCTGGCTTCACTTGTACCAGAGGTAAGCGCAAAATATTTTACTTTGCCGGGCCAACTAACATATGTTTCTCCGTTTAGGGAGCGGTACCACCAAGCTTGAAACATTTTATTATAATCAAAAACAGGTACACTTTTCTGGAAGTCCTCTACAGTATCAATGGAACGAAGTAATTTTGAAAAATCGTAATGCTCACCAAAAGCTGTAATTTGAGCTTTAGTAAGTAATTTCTTTAATTCTTTATCTTGTATTTCAATGGGTGAAACTTTCGTTTCTCTGAGAGCAGGCCTATCTTTAATTTGATAAGCTTTTTTGATTAGTGTCCCTAATAGCGGCATATATTATTTTTTTACAAAAATATTATTTTTCGCGATATATGGTGTTTTCAAATATCTTATAAATGATTAAAAAGTGAGCTTTATTTTTTATAAATTTGAAGAACATGAATATGATTTCAAAATATCTGGTTTATTTTTTAGTTTGGCTAATCCCTATTCTAAATATTGAGGCAAATAATTCACAACAAGCCGCCTTAGATAGTTTGCTTTCTGTGTTGGATAATCAAACGGGTTCCGAACATATTGAAACCCTATTATTGCTTGCAGATGCCTATAGTGAAACAGACAATAAATCGGCACTTAAATATGCCAATGACGCATTAAAGTTATCGCTGTCTTATGAAGATAAAAGAAGCATTGCTAACTGTTATGAAAAACTTGGTGATTATTTTTATGCAGAAGAGAATTATGAGAAATCCTTAAGTTTTTCTAATAAGGCCATTGAATTTTATAATCAACTAGGAGCAATAAAAAACTTAAGTGCTATATATTTAAATAAAGCAGCCATCTATAGCAGGATAGGTCAATTAGATTCCGCACATTTTTTTAATCAAGCTTCATTAGATCAGGCGCAACGGATTTACGATACTCTAAATCAGGTTAAATCCCTAAGATCTATTGGTAATATATATTATAAGCAAGGACAAGGAGAATTGGCACTCAAGAATTTCCATCAGGCTTTGGCTTTGAGTAAACATTCTGACTATTGCTGTACAGAGCAAAGTATGTTGTATAATAATTTAGGCGTTCTATTTTCCGATTGGCAAGAATTTGATAAGTCATTAAGTTATTATCGACAAGCTCTTAAAATTGCTGATTCTATTGGTTCTCTTGATGAGGTAAGTAGGCTTTATAATAATATTGGTACCATCTATTGGTATAAAGCTAACAATGATTCTGCTTTACTATTTTATTTAAAGAGTTTAGACTATAGAGAAAGGTCTGGTGATAAAAATGGGAAGGCCTATGTATTAAATAATTTGGGAATGTATTTTGGCTCTTTAGGGGAGTATCAGAAATCATTAAACTATTTCCAGCAATCTTTTAATGTGTTTGAGGAGCTTTTCAATAGAATGGGAATGACAATGACTCTTTATAACCTAGGTTCTGTTTATCAAGAATTAGAGGATTATGGTTTGGCGGCTAAATATTTTAATGAAAGCTTAAGTATTTCCAATTCACAGGGTTTTGGTGATTATATGTTAGCCAATTATCAAGCTCTAAACGAAGTGTTCTCCAAAAGTGAAAATTGGGAGAAAGCTTATGTCACTCTTTTGAAATACAATAGTTTGAATGATTCTATTCGTAAGGTTCAGAATATAGATCTCATTAGAAATATTGAAGTTAAGTTTGAACGAGAAATGAATCAAGCGGATATTTCAATATTACAAAATGAGATGGAAGCTACAAAGGTCGATAAGCTGCAAACTAGGATTTTTATTGCTGGAGCAATGATGATTTTGGTGTTGGCAATTGGTTTGGCTTATTTAATCATATGGCAGATAAGGTCGAGAACTAGTGTTGAACATAGTAAGTTAACTCCTGCCTTGTTAAGGTATCAGCTTAATCCTCAGTTTATGAATAGTAGTTTGTCTGGTATAAAAGAACTAATAGGTAAGAATAGGGTTAAGGAATCTGGACTTTTCTTAAGTGGTTTTGCCCGGTTAATACGAGTTTTTATTGAAACATCTACAAATAATGCTATAGTTTTAGATAAGGAAATTGAAGCTTATCATAGCTTTTTTAAGCTTCATCAGCTAAGGTATGAGCATGAGTTAAAATTTGATATTGATATAGCAGGACATGTGGAGACGGAAATGATAGCAATCCCTCCTCTAATCCTGTTTCCAATTTTTGCCCATGCGATTGATTTTCACTTAAATTTAGGTGAGGTGCATATAAGAATTGAGATTGATACAGATGAAAATTATTTACAAATGAAAGGGCAGATTAGCTTTTCAATGTTTGATGAGGAAAATCACGCGGATCATTTAGATATGAAGAATAGTCTTATTGAAGTAAAAGAAAGAATAAGGTTGTTAAATAAAACGCTAAAAGATAAAATGAGATTTGTTTATCAGGAACAGCTAAAGGAAGAAGATTCAATGAAATATCAGTATATGGAGCTTTATATTCCCGTTAGACCATTATAAGGAAATTGATGGTTAAGTGGTTTTTTTTTGTACTTTTGAGCATTATACAGGCGTTACATTGAGGGAATGTTAAGTGCCTGAAGGATAGTAGGTTATAGTTTCGGATTTCAAAATTCGTTATGGATTTTGTGGTGGAGTATTGTTATATTTACGAAATAGGTTAAGGATGATAAGATGTTTAATAGTCGATGACGAGAGCAAAGCAAGAGAGATACTAGCAGAAATGTTAAAGCTTTATTGCCAGGAGGTAACCGTTGTAGGTCAAGCGCAAAATGTGTCTACAGCTTATGAAATGATAAACTCATTGAAACCTGATTTGGTATTATTAGATATTAAAATGCCCGATGGTAGTGGTTTCGATTTATTAAATAAGTTTGATAATATTGATTTTAAAGTTGTTTTTATCACTGCCCATGAAGAGTATGCCATAAAAGCATTTCGTTTTAGTGCCTTAGATTATTTATTAAAGCCTATTGATCCTAGTGATTTAATTAGTGCTGTAGAGAAAATCTCTAACACTAAAGATGTAACTGGAATGAACGACCAGTTTGAAGCTTTTAAGGATAATTATTATAAAGGTGAATCTACTAAGGATAAAAGAATAGTTTTAAGAACCACCGAAAACATTTACATTATTTATCTGAAAGACGTTATTCGTTGTCAATCCGAAAAAAACTATACCTACTTCTACTTTGCCAATCGAGAGCGAATTATTGTTTCAAAAACCCTTAAGGAGTTCGAAGAAATATTAACCGATTATGGTTTTATGAGGGTTCATCGTTCACATTTAGTAAACCTAAAATATATTGATAGGTTCGATAAAAGCGAAGGAGGTTTCTTAATTATGACTGATACCAGCAAAGTTGAAGTTTCTCACCGTAAGAAAGAAGCCTTATTGAGTTATATTTACGGATTAGGTAATATTTAATGTAATTTTTTGAATATTCTTCCCAAAGCTCTTTTAGTTTGTTCTGAGCTCTGCTGTTGGTTGCAAAATCTGGCTATCTGGGTACAAGAGCATTATCATGGTAAATTGGGGCATTAAGTAAATTTGACTTCTATTAATTTTTTTGAGGTGTACAATTATTTGCTTAGTCTAAAGGTGTCTAATTCAGTATTCTATGAGTTTGTCTTTTTATAAACTATAGAACAAATTGTTTTAGAGCATGCTTTTTTGGGTCACATTAAAAAATATGGGGAGCAAACACAATTTCATAGTTGTTTAAATATTTTTTCTCATGCCCTTTTTCGAAAAAGTGCTGCAAAAGCTGCCGCTGTATCAGAAAGTCTATTCCGCAAATGGATTTTCGGAAAAACAATAAACTCCTCCTTATAGTGACATTCTACGGAGTGTCACTAACGAGCGTAAAACAGTATTGTTTTTTATTTCCTACAATCCATTTGCTCCACTTAACGACTTTCTGATAAGGCGGGAGGAGATCAAAGTAAATAACCCCCCCTGCCTTGGTGTGCTTTAATACTTTGTTGTATCTGCAATGTTCTATTTCTACATTCTGTAATGTCCGATTTACAATACCCAAATTAACTTCATCACATATTTTAGGATTTGTATAACGTCCAAAAGGAACATTAAATCCTCCGCTTTTATTCACTCGATACATTCCATTAAGGCATGTTCGATTTAAATAGATAAATCGTGATGCTACTTTTAATGGGGATAATTTAGTCGGGTCTTTGGCTCGCACCTTCAAAAAATATTCTTTTTCGTATTTCTGTATTTTTTAAATCATCAATTAGGTCTTCAACGTTATCACGAATTATTGGATAGGTTGTTACTAACTCTTTATTCCAGTCAGAGAGCTTTGTATTTTGTGGTTGCAAGTCAAAGAAAACTCCACCACCCCCAACAAATGGCTCAAAGTATCTATTCTCAATTGGATTAAAATTATTCGGATATAAATTACTGAATTGTTTCAGCAACTGTCGTTTTCCTCCCACCCATTTCACGAATGGTTTAGCTTGTGTTGTAAAATGATTATTAAAAAATCATTTAATACTCCTTCTTCGCTTTTGTCAGAAATGTACCCCTTGGAAATCCAACTTTTAATTTTATTGGATTTACCTTTGATGTATAGTTTCCGAAAGAGTAAGTCATCTCAGAAACAATACTTTGTTGAGAGATTTATGCAATCATTTTTCTTGTAATTATAAGTTTGAACTTATTCAAGAATCAATCTGTACTAAGAAATGTTCGGGAAATGGTTTTGTGAAGTTTGAATTCTTTTTTAGGAAGTAAATCAGGTTATTTATATGGATTCATAATAATATAAATAAAAAGTTTTTTGGGAAACTGACAATTTATTATTGAATTCAATTATGTATTTTGGAAAGGAAAATATTTCTGTGCAAATAGGGTGCAAATAAAAAAGAGAGTTACAAATATATTTGTAACTCTCTGATTTGTTGGTGGGCCCACCAGGACTTGAACCTGGGACCAACTGATTATGAGTCAGCTACTCTAACCAACTGAGCTATAGGCCCCTTTCCAAGATTAACTTGGAAATACAATCCTTTAATTGGAATTGCGGATGCAAATTTACATATTTGCCAAATACAAAGCAAGAATAATATGATTAGGAATATCATCTTTGATTTTGGTGGCGTGATTTACGATATCGATCACAACCTCAGTAAACTAGCCTTTGAAGAATTAGGTGTTAAGAGTTTTGATAAACTTTATGGCCATCAAATTCAATCTAAAATTTTCGAAAAAATGGAGCGTGGAGAGCTTGATTTGGACTTTTTTCGCAATGAGTTGAGGAAATATGTTCCACAAAAAGTGAGTAACCAACAATTAGATGATGCTTGGTGTGGATTGTTATTGGGATTCGATAAAAAAAAGCTTGATTTGCTAGTCGAATTAAATAAGAATTATCGATTATTCCTTTTATCCAATAGCAATGAAATTCATTATATTAGATTTATTGAAGAGCTCAATGAGTATATGGATTTTCGTTCCTTATTTGAGGATGTGTGGTTTTCTCACGAAAAAGGAATGAGAAAGCCTGAGGATGAATTCTATTTGAAACTATTAAAAGAAAATAACATGGAAGCATCAGAATCATTGTTTATAGATGATTTAGATGTTAATATTGTAGCTGCCCAAAAACATGGCATCAAAACACATTATATCCAGGAGGATTCTATCCTTGATATATTTTCTGATGGATTGCTAATTAAAGAGTATTAAGATCGATGATTATGCTTTGTTTTGCATCATACGATAAATAGTAGACTTGCCAATATCTAATTTTTGAGCTACTACTTTAATGTCGTCATTGTTTTTCTCAAGATAGTATTCTACTATTTTGGAATTGTATTCCTTTAGAGTCATTTCTTTATTAAATAGATCGTCTAAGCCTACAGAAGAGTTAAAATTAATATCCTCTTCATTAATTTGCTCTTCGGTGCTGAGAACCAAAGCCAATTCTATAATAGCTCTTAACTCTCTAACATTACCTGGAAACTGATAAGACTTTAGTTTTTTAATGGCATTAGGAGTGAGCTCTTTTATTGGCATCTCGTTTTCCTTACAAAACTGCTTGATGAAAAACTTAGAAAGGTAGATCACATCTTGTTCTCTTTGTCTAAGTGGTGGTAGTTCGATTGGAAGTCCTAATAAACGATAGTATAAATCCTCTCTAAAATTTCCTTTTTTAACTTCAGCGGCTAAGTTCTTATGAGTGGCAACCATAATTCTGCAATTGGTTTTTATAACCTTATTACTCCCAATCCTCGTAAACTCTTCCTCTTGTAATACTCTTAACAGCTTAGTTTGCATATTTACATCCATGTCTCCTATCTCATCTAAGAATAAAGTTCCTCCATTGGCCTCCTCAAATTTCCCAATTCTTCTTCCCACCGCGCCAGTAAATGCTCCTTTTTCAAATCCAAACATTTCGCTTTCTATAAGTTCAGCAGGGACAGCAGATACATTTATGGCAATAAAAGGGCATTTCTTTCGTGGAGAGTTAAAATGAATGGCTTTAGCAACTAATTCCTTACCTGTTCCTGTTTCCCCAGTAATGCTAACAGAAATTTTTGTATTCAGGGCTTTTTGCATTAACTGATAGACTTGAATCATGGCTTTGCTTTTGCCTTTTATTAAATTCCTGAAAACGAATTTATCATTTAGCTCCTGTTCTAAGCGTTCTACTTTTCTTTGTAGTAATACCCTCTCACGGATGTTGCTAATAACTTTACGTAGTCGTTTTATTAAATCGGTATCTTTTACTAAATAGTCATAGGCACCGTTTTTCAATAATTCTATTGCTGTAGAAACATCTTGTTGGCCACTAACAATTAAAACAGGAATATGAGGAAGTTTCTCAACGATCTTTTTTAGTAATTTATCTCCAGTACTATCAGGAAGATGGTAATCCAATGTGATAAAATCAGGTTCTTTATCCAAGGCGTTCAATACGGATTGCCCGTCAAAAAAAACTTCGATCTCAAAATCTGGATTCAAACTCAATTCATAATTTAGTCGTTTGGCAAAGATTTTGTCATCCTCAACAATAAAAATTTTAAATGTTTCCATAGATGTTAATTGTTTGGGCTATTATGGGTCGAGTTTTTATGAAAAACTAACTTTTAGGTCTGGTGTATACAAATGTAGACAATATATTCAAATTGGGAAAATTCTAAATTTAAAAAAAATCAACATCAAAACGTTAATATGATCCTCTTTTCTTGAGGTATAGGGAAAGGTGTAAGTATTCCCAATTTTGTAATAATAATGATGAGTTTTTCCTTTGTCAAAGAAATGGGAAATACAAAGGATTTTAGTTTTTTTTTAAGGAAAAGTACTTGTTAAAAAGTTATTAATATTTCCAAAAAATGGATTAAGACCCTTCAATGCTTTGAGAACCAATTTTCAAGCAATAGCCATGCCGTAATCGAGAAAAACAAATTAATATTTCAATAAATTATTTTTAAAAAATGTAAAAAAATAGGAAATAATATTTTGTATGTCCTATTTAATAAGGTGGTATAGAGGTTATTAACAAAATATTAAAAAAAATAATTTCCAATATTTTGTTTTTGTTTTTCTCATCATAATCAAGCGATTAATAATGTGCTAAAAACTAATTAACACTTCGATGTTGATAATAAAAACAACAAAAGCTAAAGAATTCAGCTTAAATTTGGCTTCACAAAGCGGGAAATATAACACCGTCAAAATCAATATCAATTCATTTTTTGTTAACCTATAAAATTGCCACCTTAGCATGGAGAAAGACTTGTTTGCCAATTTGAGTGTTGAATCGGGGATCGACACCACTAAAGCCACAGAAAAAACCGATTTGTATACGAAATTAGAATCTAACAGAAATCGACCGGAGATTTCGGAACCAAAAGAAGAGTATAAACCAGTTAATGATATTATAGTACCCATGGAGGCATTTTCTCATGAAGAGGTATTAGAAGCCGCTACAGAGTATTTCAAAGGTGATACTTTAGCAGCAGGTGTTTGGATGAACAAATACGCTCTAAAGAATTCAGATGGAGATATTTTTGAAAAGACACCTGAGCAAATGCATCGTAGAATCGCTTCTGAGATCGCAAGGGTAGAACAAAAATATCCAAACCCAATGTCAGAAGAGGAAATTTATGACCTTTTAAAAGGGTTTAAATATATTATTCCTGCTGGAAGTCCAATGGCTGGTATTGGAAATAATCTCCAAGTATCAAGTTTGTCTAATTGTTTCGTAATTGGAAACGAAGGTGACTCTGATAGTTATGGTGGAATAATGAAAATTGACCAAGAGCAAGTTCAGTTAATGAAGAGAAGAGGTGGTGTAGGTCACGATTTATCTCATATTCGTCCTGCAGGCTCAAAGGTTAAAAATAGTGCATTAACCTCTACAGGTATTGTCCCTTTTATGGAGCGTTACTCTAATTCAACTCGTGAAGTTGCACAAGATGGTCGTAGAGGAGCTCTTATGTTGAGTATTTCTGTGAAACACCCCGATACAGAAAAATTCATCGATGCTAAGATGGAGCAAGGAAAAGTGACAGGAGCAAATGTTTCTGTTAAGATTGATGATGATTTTATGAAGGCCTTAAAAGAGAATAAGCCTTATCGCCAACAATATCCAATTGAATCAGAAAATCCAAAGGTGGTTAAAGAAGTTGATGCTAAGGGATTGTGGGATAAAATTATTCATAATGCTTGGTCTTCTGCAGAACCAGGGATTCTTTTCTGGGATACAGTAATTAAGGAATCTGTTCCTGATAGTTATGCAGATATGGGATTTAAAACGGTTTCTACCAACCCATGCGGTGAGATTCCTTTATGCCCATACGATAGCTGCCGTTTGCAAGCTATCAACTTATATAGTTATGTTGACCAGCCATTTACTGCTGATGCTAAATTTAATAAAGAAAAATTCGTTAAGCACGTTCATTATGCTCAAAGAATGATGGACGATGTAATTGACTTAGAAATAGAAAAAGTGGATGCTATCATTGCTAAGGTAGATAGCGATCCTGAAACTTCAGAGGTTAAAAGAGTTGAGAAAAACCTATGGGAGAATATTAAACGTAAAACCATTGAAGGTCGTCGTACTGGACTAGGAATTACGGCCGAAGGCGATATGTTAGCAGCTTTAGGTATGAGATATGGATCTGATGAAGGCATTCAGTTTTCAACAGAGATACATCAACTATTAGCTACCGAAGCTTATAGAAACAGCGTGAAATTAGCTAAGGAGCGTGGTGCTTTCCCAGTTTATAACTACGAAAGAGAAGAAAACAATCCATTTATAAAAAGAATAGGGGAGTCTGCTCCTGAACTTCTTGAGGAAATGAAAACACATGGTCGTAGAAATATTGCTATTCTTACAATTGCTCCTACAGGTAGTGTAAGTATTTGTACTCAAACTACATCTGGAATAGAGCCTGTTTTCTTAGTTTCTTATAAAAGAAGAAAGAAAGTTAATCCTAATGATAAAAATGTTGTTGTAAGCTTTGTTGATGAGATTGGTGATAGTTGGGAAGAGTATAATGTTTTCCATCCTAAATTCTTAAAATGGCTTAGAGTGAACGGCTATGATACTGAAGAGGTAAAAGGTTACGATGATGAAAAACTAAATATGTTAGTTGAAAAATCACCTTACCATCAAGCTACATCTAATGATATAGATTGGGTTGCAAAAGTAAAAATGCAAGGAGCTATACAAAAGTGGGTCGATCATTCAATAAGTGTAACGGTAAATTTACCAGCCGAAGCTACGGAAGAATTGGTTAGTGATGTTTATCAAACTGCTTGGGAAGCTGGTTGTAAAGGAATGACTATTTATCGTGATGGTTCTCGTTCTGGAGTTCTTGTTTCAAATGATAAGACTGAAGATGATGAATCTACTTTTAAAGAAACACAAGCGCCTACACGTCCGAAGAGACTAGAATCTGATATTCTGCGTTTCCAGAATGATTATGAAAAGTGGATAGCTGTTGTTGGATTGTTAGATGGTAAACCTTACGAGGTGTTTACTGGAAAGGCTGATGATTTCTACTTGCCACCATGGGTTCATAATGGTGAAGTAATCAAGTATAAAAAAGAAGGCGAACGTACACGCTACGATTTTCAATTCTCCGATAAGCAAGGTTATAAAGTAACCATTGAAGGATTAAGTAGAAGTTTCGATAAAACTTTCTGGAACTATGCTAAGTTGATTTCTGGAATCTTACGTCACGGGATGCCTTTATACCAGGCTGTAGACTTAATCTCCAATCTAACATTCGATACGGAAAGTATCAATACCTGGAAAAATGGAGTAGTTAGAGCTTTGAAAAAGTATATTCCTGATGGAACTAGTGCTGCTAAAAATAAATGTCCGGAATGTGATGTTCCTGATGGATTAGTTTACAAAGAAGGTTGTTTAACTTGTAAGCATTGTGGATATTCAAAATGTGAATAGGAAAATAAATATCAATAATAAGAAAGCCTCATCTATAGAAATATGGATGAGGCTTTTTGTTTCCTAAATAGAAATTGTCCTAGTTGCACAAAAGAATAGGATACTATTTCTCTGAAATAGAGTTTTGTAATTAATACCAAATAAATATCCGTATGAGGGATAAATAAATCGGAATATATTTTTCTTAATTGAGAAATAAAATCTTTGCATAGCCATAGCTACGGAAATATTTTCTTTAGAAAAGTAAGAGAAATAGAAACGATTTATATCACTCAATATGGTTTTTAGTTGGTATAATTACTATTACGATAGTTTGGGATATGATAGAATGGGTCTTAAGCCATCCAAAGAAGACAAAAAGCGTAGATATTAAAAAAGAAATGAGGTTTTATAATACTTGAGCCTTACGAGCGGCTTCAATTCTATTTCTAACATCTAGTTTGGTGAAGATGTTACGGGTATGTGTTTTTACGGTAGAAACAGAAACAAATAGTTTCTCAGCTATTTCGTCGTTCTTTAATCCTTTCGAGATTAATAAAAGCACATCTATTTCCCGCTCCGATAAACCATATTCTTCTACATTTTTGTAGAAGATAGTTCTTTCATCCTCTTTAGTTTCGTTCTCATTCTGACTTTCATATTCTTCAATTCTTTGAATATATTCTTGAATGTCGTGACGCATTTGTTCTGTTATTAGTTTATTGTTTCTACGTCTTAAGCGCGAAATCACAACCAAAACAGTTGCTGTAATTAAAAGAAATATAATAGCTAATAATTGAATGATATTCTGGGATTTCTGAAGTTTTACCTTGGTTTGGTAATTTTGAATTTCTTTATCTTGGATTTCTTTTTTGTAAATACTTTCCAATGAAGCGATATTCCTTTTAGTCTGTTCACCACGAATGCTATCTCTTAAGGTGATTACGGTCTGATAGCTTTCTAAGGCCAATCGGTAATTAGTAGATCGGGTATAATGATCTGATAAAGCTTGATGGCCTTTAATGCTTATTTCAGGAGTGCTAATTTTTTGAGCAATATTTAATCCTTTTTGGATGTTTTCTAGTGCTAATGCAGGTTGTTCTAAGTAATCATAATTGATACCAGAATAAATATATGCATTGCTTAGGTATCGTTGAACTTTATACTCTATTAATTTAGGAAATGCCTTTTGGAAATATTCATTGGATGTGATATAGTCTCCCTGAGTTTGATAAAGTATTGCCAAGTTGTAGTAATCCACTGAGTAATCAGCTTTATAATTTCTTTTCAATCCAACAATCAGAGCTTCAGAGTAGTAGTAGAGTGATGAATCGTATTGTTCAGTGAGCATAAAAACTTCACCAATATTACTGAGATCATAATTAATCCCTCTTTGGTTTCCATTTTTTTGCTCAAGAGCTAAAGCTTCTCTAAAATATAACATAGCCTTATCGTATCGTTCTATGTTAACAAATACATTACCAATTCCATTGAGTGAAATAGCGATATTTTTTTCATTATTGATGGAGCGAGCCATTTTTAAAGCTTCTAGGTAGTATTCCATAGCTGCTTGTTCGTGATTAAGTTTTCTTAAAACAACTCCTAGGTTGTTAAGGCATCTTAAGGTCCCAAATGTATCAACCACTTGTCTATAAAACGATAATGACTTCAGGTGTTCTACTAAAGATTCTTGATAATTGCTGTGGTATCTGAAATTTAAGCCTTTTCTATCATAACCATATGCTAAACCTTTTTTATAGTCTAGTTTTTCTGCCATAATAATAGCAGTGTCTAATATGTCGAAGCGAATGGGTCGAGCTTTTAATGACTTTTTGTAAATGTCCATTAAGATATCAACCCTCGAAGTACTATTTGGAAGCACTAAGGCAGCGTCATAAATGGAATCGATTTGTCCTGTAGTCAATTTGTTATCAAGAATCTGATTAAAAGATGAGTAATGATCAGTCGTGTTAACGTCCTTATTTTCACAAGAATATAAGCTAATAAATAGGACTAAAATCAATACGATATTTTTTCCCCCTATTGGCATCATACAAAATATGTTATTTGTCATTTAAGACTGCTAAAGTATGAATTATTATAACAACCCTCAAGCCTATTTTTAACTCATTTGGAGAAATTATATAGTAAATATAACCAAAATTTAATACATTTGTATTTGCCAATATGTATTACTCAATAAGAGTATATTTATTCGAAATCCGATTATTACGCATTTTTTATTTATCTGACAGAATTCAATATGATTAATATTTTATTAGTTGATCATCAAAGACTATTTGCTGATTGCTTCTCTTTAATATTCCAGAAACCTAGAATAGGAGTTAACCTTTCTGCTGCGGTAAAGGATTTTAATCAAGGTATATCAATCCTTGAAGAGAAGAAGGTTGATATTATCTTCATTAATGTATATACGACTAATACGTCTGATTATGATGGTGTTGGTTATCTTAGGGAGGAATTCCCTCAAATTAAAATAATTGTTATTTCTGAAGTTGACGATGTTGGGTTTTTGTATCGACTATGGATGAAGGGTGTTGATGCCATTTTATCAAAAAGCTGTGGTATTGATACTATTGTCGATACCATTAAAAAAGTAAATTCTGGGCAAAAGATTATCGGCAGACATATTCCAGATTTCTTTAAAAAGAATAATGCCTTATTCGATACCCTTCCTCCTAAATTGAGTAGACGCGAACATGAAGTCTTAACTTTGTTAGCTGCTGGTTTCACTCGAAAAGAAGTTGCTAATAAGTTATTTGTTTCGGTTGAAACCATTAATTTTCATTGTAAAAACCTGCTTAAGAAATTTGGTTTAAATAAGATGATATTTCTTATTGAGAAAGCTAAGGAATTTCAATTAATCCCTCAAGAATAAAAAAAGCCTGCCGAAAATATCAGCAGGCCTCCTCATTAATCCAAATTGATGCTATTTGCCCAATATTTTAAGTGTTTCTTGATGAGTTCCATTGCTAATTTTTATGATATAAACCTTAGGTTCTACCTTAAATTGTAAATGTATACTCTGTTGACCTGCACTCATTGTGATTGTTTGTTGTGTCATTTCTCTACCCAATACATCAAACACAGAAACCTGATATGTTCCATCTACTTCTGAGCTTAAAGTGGCTAGAATTCCTTCTGCATTGATCTGATTGAAAACCAAATTTGTTTCGTCATTAAATAAGTTTTCTTCAGAATTATTTGAGCTCTTGAACATTTCACATTCCACCTCAGCTCTTGGTACACATTCATGAACTTTAGTAGGTAACTCTCTTTGTTCACAATGCCTAAGTACAGCTTCTCTGCGCATATGATCAGTTTCAACTACTCTTTGTCTTACATGTCCTTGTTCAACACATTCAGGGTTGATCCCATTTCTATTAATAAATGAAAAACCATATACTGGAGGATCTTGTTCCATTCTATTGAAGATACCTGTGATAAATAGGTTTTCGCGTTGATAAATTGAGTTTTCTGGTGCCCAATTTGCCGTAACCTCTTTTTGTAGTCCCGGAGGAACTGTTTCGCGAGAATAGGATTTAAAATAGCTATTTCCAGCCGATAAATTATTAGCATCTTCTATTCCATAAGTAAATAATAACTGCTCTTCATTGTTATTACGCCCAACAAAACTATTACCAGTGATAATGACTTCTCGACCAATAGAATGTAAACTATGGCCTCTTGAGAGTCCTAATTCTCCCGACATAGGATCTATCAATTCAATAATAGTGGATGGTTGGGTCATGACTCCATTATAATCTATTTCCATTACTGAGAATGGATATTTATAAGAATTCATAAGTACAAGTAATTTATCTTCACCATCTCTAAAGTCAATATCTATTCCTGTAAATCGCTCTTCCGGACGTTTGTAAACATGACACCAAATTAAATTCAAATCCAAATCAATCATTCCTGTCATTGGATGGTGGAATCTGTGCATGTCGTATTCAGAGTTAATACCAGTAAAGGCTACTCTGTCACCTTCTGGACTTAATTCAATATCTGTAACAGAACAGATAAGAGGATCGCTTGGTAAGTTATCAGGAATAAATTCCAAATATCTAGGATCATTTCCATATCTGTCTACCTTTAGAATAAAACCTCTAGATTTTACTTCAAGACGGTCAAAGTCTAGGTCGGAAAAGCGTCTGTCAATCATAATACCAGAAATGAAATAGGTATGATCTCTTTCGGAGTATTTAATTCTTAAACCTGTAGCATGAACTGTTTCTTGTGTCCCAGGATATTCAATATGGTAATAGAATGCAGATATGATTTGTGAACTTGCTTTTTCATAAAGTGCAAAAAATGGATATCCATTGCTAGTTTCACCATTAGGATAGTATATTCCTGTTCCAGCTCCATAGCGTGGATCTTTTGTAGGATAAACCGTGAAATCAGTGAAATGAACATTGTTGTTTTGAGCTGCGGCACTCACGTCTATACAACTTATGGCTACAGTTTCATTAAATTTATGCCCAGTAACATTTGTGTTGTGTACTCCCCAATCTGTTTTGTTTCCAGCGATGTATTGCATAAACCTGCCATCTTCTATTCCCCCTTCAATAGTATGACTGTAATGCTTTTTATACTGATAATCATAATCTACTAATGTTGGTACCAACCATCTTTGTGATGAAGCTGAAAAGCTAATTAATGCAATGCAAAATAGTAATAAAAACTTTTTCATAATCGTTTTGGTTTTAGATTAATTAATTTGAATAATTTCAATTGAATGTTGATTAAAATATTGTGACGAGCTTTGTCCTCCTTTCATATCGCCAGAGTTAAAAATCATTATTTTAATTTCTATTGTCGTGGAAATATAGAGGGCTAAATATTGGGGATATCCAATAAAAAGGCAGGAATCTCAGATGTTTCCAGACAATAAAAAATGCTTGATAAAGGTGCCAACATATTCCTGATGTGACAAGGGGGGAGGAGGGTAGTTTTTGACCTACCAAATATGGTAGGGTTATTTATTTAAACAGCTTTATATAGGTTTCCTACTTGTTAAGTATTAACAATTATTTGAAAAGCAATTAATTAGTATTTTGTCAGAATATGACTTCAGTGATGCATTAGGTGTTCATTCAAAACAAAACTCATAAATATCACCCATATGGGTGAGGTCTGATGATATTCCATAGTATAGTTTTGTTTTTCAATTTTATAAACAATTAAATAAGGAGATGAAAATGGCAAATGAATTTGATGTAATTATTGTGGGTGGTGGACATAATGGTTTAACTGCTGGTTGTTATTTACAAAAATCAGGAAAAAAAGTATTGGTGCTTGAAAGGTTAGGAAAAGCTGGAGGAGGAGTTTGGACGGAAGAAGCTACCTTGCCAGGTTTCAAGCATAATCTGGCATCTTTGTTTCATGGGATCCTGCACTTAGGTCCGGTATATAAAGATTTAGAACTTGAAAAATATGGAGCTAAATACTTATGGCCCGATGCACAAGTTGCGGCTGCATTTACAGATGGAAGATGTTTGGTGTTTTATAGAGATTTAGATAAAACTTGTAATGAAATAGCAAGGTTTTCTAAAAAGGATGCAGAAACTTATAGGCAGTTAGCCACTAATTTCCAAGTTATTGTTGATAATATGATAGGTCCTTGGTTTTTTAATCCTCCTCAACCGAATTCTCTAGCATCCTTAGCTATGGAAGGAAGTGTAGAAGGGTTAAATATGTTAAGGATGCAGTTGTCTAGTCCTAAAAATATTATTAACGAACTGTTTGAGTCCAATGAACTAAAATCCTTTTTACTTGCATTTATAAAAGAATTTGGTGGTTCACCAGACACCTATGGCTTTGGTGTATTTGTACCTATGATGCTTGGAGAGACGCATGATCCTCATGGATGGGCTATTTGCGAAGGCGGATCAGGTAACCTTGCCAAAGCATTTGTAAATTGTTTAGAGGATAATGGAGGAACAGTTAAAACCAATGCTCATGTTAAGGAAATTATTGTTAAAAATGGAAAAGCAACAGGTGTAGAATTAGAAGATGGTACAATAATTTATTCTAATGATATGGTTATTACAAACCTAGAGCCACATCAAACTTTTTTAAAGTTAATTGGAGAAGACAAACTAGAACCGTCATTTATCAACTCTGTGAAGCGGTTTCGTCATGAGGAATCAATTCTTTTTACTACTCACTTAGCTCTGGATGAACCTTTAAAATGGAAATGTGCTGAGTTTAATCCAGATGTTAATCGCTGTTTAGGAGTTTTACTAGTTGACAATCCTCAGGAACTATATGATGATTTTGCAGATATTAACAAACAAAACCTTCCTGAATATCCTCGCATGTTTACAGCTTATCCTTCTGCAATAGACCCAAGTCAAGCACCTGAGGGAAAAGGAACTGCTATTGCATGGCAATATGTTCCCTACCATTTAAGAGGAAAAGGCGCAGAAGGCTGGGATGAAGTTAGAGAAAGTTTCTCCCAAAGGTGTATTGATGTTTGGAGTAAATATGTAGAAAACATGGATAAAGCAATACTTGAAACCTATATAATGTCTCCTAAAGATACTGAGAATAAATGGATATCAATGGTTCATGGAGGGTTTAATCATGGTGAAATGACACAGGATCAACTGACGACTTTGCGTCCTTTCGTAGAACATGAACCCTATAAAACTCCATTTGAGAACCTTTATATGTGTGGAGCAAGTACGCATCCAAGTGGAAGTGTAGGAGGAGCTTGTGGATATAATGCTGTACAAGTGATTGCTGAAGAATTAGGAATTAAAAAATGGTGGGAATAAAATAGATAAATTATGAAATTAACAATAATATCAGACAAGGGAAGCCCAATGATGGTGGTTTCAAAAGTAGTGAGAAAAGGTTCTTCACTAGAGGTCACAGGAAAAATGATGGGTGCATGGCCAGCAAAAATGTACATTACCCCAAAAGAGTTTTGGAATTGTATTCGTATAGCTTTAAGCCCAAGTGTTCTTACCTATATATTGATATATCCCGGCATATTAATTTCCCGTTTGTTTAAACGTAATAAATAATCCTAAAGAGGCTGCTCGTATTATTACAATACAAGTAGCCTCTTAATGTTATTATTCCCGTAAAAGAATGTATTGTACGATTTCAAAGTCAGTGACTTATATTTTTTCTTAAATTGCTGACAAATTCATCAATTATAAATAATTATGGATAGTGCACATATTGAGCTGAACAAAGGTGAGATACTTTCAAACCTAAATGAAGTTATCTGTTCCTTTTCAAGAAAGAAAGATTTTCAAGAAATTGAGACCGAATTTTATAAGTCTATTTCTTCTATCATTCCTGCTCATGCCACCGCTATCTATCTCTTCAATTCAAAAAAAAGGCAGCCTGACTACATTAGTAGTGCAGGGGTAGATGTTGATTTTCTTACCTTTTATGAGAAAAGAGGTCGTGAAATCGACCCTCTTAAAAATTGGATTATGAACAACCGTAGCCCTAATCAATCTCAATTATTATTTGGGCTTAAAGGTTGGCAACATCATCCTGTTTACGATATAGTAAAAACAGCTTCAATTGATTTTGCAATGCAATCTCCAATAGTATGTGCAGATGAAATTATTGGTAGTATTAATTTTGGTAGAGACTTTAAAGAAGGCCAATTCCATAATGATGATTTAGTTGTTATTTCAATTTTAAGCCATTTTTTAGGTTTAGCTATTACTGGTTCTTTCGCAAATAAAAGTATCATAGAATATAACAATCAATTCTGTCAATCTATTGACAATATGCGTCAAAATTTGATTATCACAGACCAAAATTTTGAAATAAACTATGCCAATAAAGCTGCCCAAGGAACAATGATACGCCATTATGGGGAGCAAGCAAATCAACACCTTTCTAAAAAAATACGTCGATTGAAAAAGACAAACCAGTTTGCAAAAAAAGTCCTCATTGAAAATATGGAACTTAGAACTTGTAAACTACCTGGTTCAAAAGACCAGCAAAACTTGGTATTCTTAGATGAGATCCCAAAGCCAAAAACCAATGAGTTTATTGAGAATTTATTAACCACAAGAGAAATAGATGTCCTTTTTTTAGTTGCAAAGGGTTTGCAAAATAAAGAAATTGCTGATCGTTTATTCGTGTCCGTAAATACTATAAAAAGACATTTGGATAATATATTCGGAAAATTCAACGTGTCAACTAGAACCAAGCTAATCGCGAAGTTCTATTACATTTTACATTGTTAATACAAACAGATTCAACTGTTAAAAGCGTCCTAATTTCCAACAGGATTAATCCATTTTCAAAAAATAATTATCTTTGCAGCAGAATTCAAATATTCCTTTCCATTAAAGGTTTAAGGTTCTAGTCAATAAGTCTTTGAAAAGAAATTGACTATTCCTTAAATTATAAGGTTTGTTTGATTTATAAAGAAGAGTGAAGAGATCAGGCTCCGCGAAGCTCTGGCAACCTGCCTCAACAGCAAGGTGCCAATACCTGATTTTGGGAAAATCCCGAATGATTATAAATGAATAAACTTTGTTTCATGTATAAACGAATGCAATTTTTCATCTAAAGGCTTACCTCATTTTCTTAATGATGTATTTCTGATGCTCTTATGAGAATTTTTTCTCATGACTGGTAGTGCTATATACTAAAACAAAGCTAATGCTGAATAAAATGAATATAAAAGAAGAATTAAAAAAACGAATACTAGTATTAGATGGCGCCATGGGTACCATGATACAAAAACATAAATTCTCTGAAGAAGACTATAGAGGCACTAGATTTGCCAATTGGCATAGTAATTTAAAAGGGAATAATGACCTTCTCTGTCTCACTCAATCCGCTGTTATTGAAAGTATTCATAAAGAATACCTTGAAGCTGGTGCCGATATATTAGAAACCAATACCTTTAATGCCACATCTATTTCCATGGCAGATTATGATATGGAAAAGTATGTGAAAGAGATTAATATAGCTGCAGCTCAATTGGCTCGTAGCGCAGCCGATGAATATACTCAACAGAATCCTCTAAAACCTCGTTTTGTTGCTGGTGCAGTTGGGCCAACCAATAAAACCACAAGCCTATCACCAGATGTAAATAATCCTGCGTTTAGAGTCGTAGGTTTCGATGAAATGAAGGCTTCTTATTATGAGCAATGTAAGGCTTTAATGGACGGAGGAGTTGATGTTTTTCTTTTAGAAACCATATTCGATACCTTAAATGCAAAGGCCGCACTGATGGCCATGGAGGAGCTCTTCGACAACAAAAACAAGAGAATTCCTGTAATGATTAGCGGTACTATAACTGATAATAGTGGCCGTACTTTGAGTGGGCAAACAGTTGAAGCTTTCTTCGATTCTGTTACCCATATCGATATTTTAAGCATTGGATTTAACTGCGCTTTTGGAGCAGAGCAAATGAGACCCTATTTGGCCGAACTTTCCAATAACAGCCATATCCCTGTGAGTGTTTATCCAAATGCTGGTTTGCCTAACCAGTTTGGTGAGTATGACCAAAGCCCAGAAAAAATGGGCGTCCACATGAAAGATTTCTTGGATAATGGTTTTGCCAATATTATTGGAGGATGTTGTGGAACTACCCCAGCTCATATTGCTGAAATGGCTCGGTATGCTCAAGAAACTCAAATACGAAAATCTGCTAAAAAAGACCAATTCACTCACCTCAGTGGTTTAGATGCTTTGAAAATTACTCCTGAAATTAACTTCGTAAATATTGGTGAACGTACCAATGTGGCAGGGAGTTTGAAATTCGCTAGACTCATCAGAGAGAAGAAATACGAGGAGGCTTTATCTGTAGCCATCGACCAAGTGGAAGGTGGCGCACAAGTATTGGATGTGTGTATGGACGATGCCATGCTCGATGCAGAACAAGAGATGACTACTTTCTTAAACCTAATGGCTTCGGAACCAGAAATTGCCCGTTTGCCTTTTATGATAGACAGTTCAAAATGGTCGGTGATAGAAGCCGGTTTAAAATGTGTGCAAGGAAAAGCCATAGTTAATTCTATTAGCTTGAAAGAAGGAGAGGATGTTTTTCTAGAACATGCTGCCAAAATTAGAAAATATGGAGCAGCGGTTGTAGTGATGGCTTTTGATGAAGAAGGACAAGCCGATAGTTTAAAAAAGAGAAAACGAGTTTGTAAGCGTGCCTATGATTTATTGACAGAGAAAGTAAAATTCCCTCCTCAAGATATCATATTCGATCCCAATATCCTTACCATAGGAACGGGCTTAGAAGAACATGCCAACTATGCCATCGATTTCATTGAAACCATAAAGTTTATCAAGAAAGAGCTTCCTCTGGCTAAAGTAAGTGGTGGAATTTCTAATCTTTCTTTTTCTTTCCGCGGACATAATGAAGTGAGAGAAGCCATGCATGCAGCTTTCCTTTATCATGCCATTCAAGCTGGTTTAGATATGGGAATTGTAAATCCATCAATGCTTCAAGTTTACGATGAAGTAGAAACCGAATTACTAAAAAAAGTGGAGGATGTGATTTTTAACCGCTCCGTTGATGCTACTGATGAATTGGTCACTTATGCCGAAAAAATAAAAGATAGAGGTGGTGAGCAGAAAGAGAAAAAGCAAAAAGAGTGGCGCAGTCTTTCAGTAAACGAGCGATTGAGTCATTCCTTGGTAAAAGGAATCACAGAGTTTTTGATTGAAGACGTAGAAGAATCTCGTCAGCAATTCGATTTTGCTTTAAACCTTATCGAAGGTCCTTTAATGGATGGCATGAATCAGGTTGGGGAATTATTTGGAAGTGGAAAAATGTTTCTGCCTCAGGTGATTAAATCCGCCAGAGTGATGAAAAAAGCCGTCGCTCATCTCCTTCCCTATATCGAAGCAGAAAGTACTGGTTTAACCACATCTGCAGGGAAAGTTCTCATGGCCACCGTAAAAGGCGATGTTCACGATATTGGTAAAAATATTGTGGGTGTTATTCTTTCTTGTAACAATTACGAAGTGATAGATCTAGGGGTAATGGTGCCGATGGATAAGATACTTCAAACAGCTAAAGAAGAAAATGTAGATGTGATTGGATTGAGTGGTTTGATAACGCCTTCCTTAGAAGAAATGGTAAGTATAGCTGAAGAAATGCAACGATTAGACCTGAATATACCATTGCTGATTGGTGGAGCTACTACATCGGAAATTCATACTGCCGTAAAGATAAGTCCTGCCTATAAGCAGCCTGTCATTCATGTGAAAGATGCTTCTTTATCTGTTGGTGTTTTATCTAATTTACTTTCTAATTCAAGAAAAAAACATTGGCTGAAAGAAGTGGATGACAAATATGATTCCATTAGAGAAAGATATCATAAGCGTCATCAAGAAAAGAAATATATAAGTCTGGAAAAAGCAAGAACGCTAAAACCTAAGGTGGAATTTTCTGCTGAGAATATGGTGAAGCCAAATAAATTGGGAAGCTTCCATTTGAGTGATTTCCCATTGCAAGAGGTGGTGAAATATATCGACTGGACTTTCTTCTTCCATGCCTGGAGAATCACAGGAAAATATCCTGCAATATTTGAACATCCTGAAAAAGGGGAGGAGGCCAAGAAACTATTTGCCGATGGACAAAAGATGCTTCAACATATTATTGATGAAAAGTGGTTGAGTGCAGAAGCGGTATATGGTTTATATGCTGCAAATAGCCACAATGAGCAAGTTGAAATATACCACAACGATTCTAAAGGAGAGGTTTTAGAGCGATTCGAGTTTTTGAGAAATCAAGAAGAACGAGACGAGCCCAATTACTCCTTAGCAGATTATATTGCTCCTAAAGAAACTGGTTTGACTGATTATTTAGGATTATTTGCCGTAACTGCCGGAATTGGAATTGAGAAAAAGCTGGAGGAATTTGAGAAAGATCATGATGATTACTCTCAAATTATGCTCAAAGTACTCGCCGACCGATTGGCGGAAGCCCTTGCCGAACTATTGCACCATAAGGTGAGAACCGAAGACTGGGCCTATGCTCCAGATGAAGAATTTAATATTGAAACCATCCTCAAGGAAACCTATCAGGGTATTCGCCCTGCGCCAGGTTATCCAGCTTGTCCTGATCATTCAGAAAAAGAAAAGATTTTCAGATTATTACAGGCCAGAGAAAAAGCACAAATGAAACTCACAGAGAGTTATGCCATGTATCCAGCGGCATCGGTAAGTGGTTATTATTTTGCGCATCCTGATAGTAGATATTTCATGGTCAATAAAATACAAGATGACCAAATAACAGAATATGCTAAGCGAAAAGGATTAGAAATAGGAGCGTTGAAAAAGTTGTTGAATCAGAATGTGTAGAAGTGTGAAGTTCGAAGTGCGAAGCATGAAGCTAGAAGTATGAAGTACGAAGCGGGAACCGGAAGCGGGAAGTAACACAACTCTACTGAGGTGTGGCATTGTTTTGATTATAAAATAGAAAAAGATGAAAGTAACAGATCATATAAAGAAGTCAGATAAACCATTATTCTCATTTGAATTATTGCCACCATTAAAAGGTGAGCATTTTGAAATGATCGAGGGGAAAATCAATCAATTATTGGAGTTTAATCCCAGTTATATTAATATCACTTATCACCAGCAAGAGGTGGAATACGAAACTCTTAGCAATGGGCTTCTGAAGAAGAGAACGGTACGTAAAAGACCAGGAACGGTAGGTATTTCTGCTGCCATTCAATATAAAACACAAATTGATGTGGTTCCCCATTTAATCTGTGGAGGATTTACCAAAGAAGACACGGAGAATGCACTAATCGATTTGCACTTCTTGGGTATAGATAACCTCCTCCTATTACGTGGTGATCCACCAGCCACTCAGAAATTCTTCAAGCCAGAGAAAGAAGGAAATCCTTATGCAGTTGATTTGGTGAGACAGGTAAAAAACATGAATAATGGAATTTATTTGGACGAAAACCTCATGAATAATCATCCTTCCGATTTTTGCATTGGAGTAGCTGGTTATCCTGAAAAGCATCCTGAAGCAGCCAATCGACCTTCCGATTTACGGTATCTAAAAGAAAAGGTAGATGCAGGAGCCGATTTCATCATCACCCAGATGTTCTTCGACAATAAGAAATTCTTCCGCTTTGTGGAGCAATGTAGAGCTGCCGGAATCAATGTGCCTATTATTCCAGGATTAAAGCCTTTTAGTTCCAAAAAGCAATTGCTCACCTTACCCCAAATCTTCCATATAGATTTACCCGACCCTCTCGTCAACGAGTTGCTCAAATGTAAAACCAATGCCGAGGTTTATGAAGTAGGAGTAGAATGGGGAATACAGCAAAGCAAAGAATTAATAGAATTTGGAGTTCCTGCCCTCCACTACTATACCATGGGAAAAGCTGATAATATTTGCCGTATTGCTAAAGAGGTTTTTTAGTGTGTTTTCCTGCTTAATTCTTCCTAGTTATTGATTGCTGTATAGCAATATTTGTATATTTGATAAAAAGAATCAATTTATTTTCTTTCAAATGCTTAGAAGTGTTTGTGGTTGGGTATGATATTGATATTTAATCAAATGAAGGTAACAGTATTTTGTTTAATATGAAGATTATGTACTTATATAAACAAGTTGGCAAACATTAAAATGAAGACAGTTCTGTACATATTAATTACTCTAATTTCGACTGTCTCGTATGGACAAATCAGTGGAGACGACAGCGATAAAGCCACTCTGCTAATTGACAATTTTCAAAATCATATTGATTCGACTAATCAGTTGACTAACGGAGCCAAGGTTTTCTATATCAGCGACACCTTATTTAAAGGAATGATATTGACCTTGAAAAATGGTGACAAAGTTGAACTCGACTTGAGATACAAAGACAACTTTCGCGGCTATACAGAATTAGGTGTTGACTTTGAGAATTACGTACTTATAAAGAATCGGGGAGACGGATCAGGAAACCCTGTACGACTTCGTGTAATCAACAAAAACACGGGCGAAGACAAGTGGCTCGGAAACTATCCATTCTATCTTGACAAGGAAAATGAAATCGGAGTTTACAAAGCATATGCAAATTCTTCCTCACAAATTGTAGTTCACGACTTCTCGACCGACAAAACTGAGATTTATCCGACTCCTGGCACTAAATGTATCTGCTGTGGTTGTTATGAAATTGTTCAATTCGATAATGAGAGTTTTACAATAAAATTTGTTGACCCAGAAGACAATGAAACAGAACTAAAAATGAAAAGAAAAAAATAACGATTTGCCAACAACACCTATACGCAATGCCCTTCGGGACACTGCGCATAGCCAAACCGTTGGCTAGGGCGAAAAAATTACTGCGGAGAATAAACCCTGTATTCTCATTAAATATGCGGAGAATAAATCGTATATTTACCGCAAAACAGATTCTGACTCATGGCAAAATATATTTATGAATATGACAACTGGACTGATTTCAAATGGGATGATAAACAAATCAACCTGATTTTAGGGAAGGTAAGACATCTTCAAGGAAAGATATTTGGACAAATGAGCGCACTTGGTTTTTCTTTGAAAGAAGAAACATTATTATCCACTTTGACCCTGGATGTCTTAAAATCCTCAGAAATAGAAGGAGAAATGCTAAACTATGAGCAAGTACGTTCATCAATAGCTAGAAAACTAGGCATTGAACAAACAGGTATAGTTCATGTAGATAGGAACGTTGAGGGTGTGGTTGAAATGATGCTTGATGCAACACAAAATTATGAACTTGAACTTGACCATAATCGTATTTTTGGATGGCACGCATCTTTATTTCCAACAGGTTGGAGTGGAATGCATAGAATAGTAACTGGTTGCTATCGTGATGGAGAAATGCAAGTCGTTTCAGGACCAATGGGAAAAGAGAAGATGCATTTTCAAGCTCCTTCTCCAGAGTTAGTTAAAAACGAGATGAATGAGTTTCTTTCTTGGCTAAATAAGGAACCTAACATTGATGGGACATTGAAAGCAGCAATCGCTCATTTTTGGTTTGTAATAGTTCACCCATTTGACGATGGTAATGGACGAATTGCTAGGGCAATCTCAGATATGTTACTAGCTCGTTCAGAAGCTAGTCCACAAAGGTTTTATAGTTTTTCAAATCAAATTCTGACAGAAAAAAAGAAATACTATGAAATCTTACAAAAAGTACAACACAGCACTGGAGATATAACCGAATGGCTTGATTGGTTTC
>JADGDY010000040.1:27717-33477 GCA_016744655.1 Bacteroidales bacterium
TTTCAAATCAAATTCTGACAGAAAAAAAGAAATACTATGAAATCTTACAAAAAGTACAACACAGCACTGGAGATATAACCGAATGGCTTGATTGGTTTCTTAATTGCTTATATAGAGCACTTGAAAATACAGAGGAAACATTACAGAAAGTTCTCATAAAAGCCAACTTCTGGAAAAAACATGAAGAAACTAGATTGAATAGCCGGCAAAGATTAATGTTGAACAAGCTGTTTGATGGATTTGATGGAAAACTAAAGTCGTCAAAATGGGCTAAGATTGCTAAATGCTCAGCAGATACGGCATTGCGAGATATAAAAGGTTTGATTGAAAAAGGAATTCTAATGCAAGAAGAATCTGGAGGTAGATCTACAAATTACGAATTCACAGAAGAGTGGAGAATGCACTAGTAACAATATAAAAATAATAGCCGATATAGGAATAAATTTAATTGTTAACTGGTTTCGATCAAGATGCTTTGCAAACGCTGGTTGATGAAAAGGTAACTTTTAGAACATTTTTTCAGAAAGCTAAAATTCATCAAAATACTCACTTAATTAAAGGAGTGGTTTGTGGTTATCGAATTGAAGAAATAGAGGATGAGTTTGAATTGTATAGGCAGTGCAGGCAAATGGAAAAACTGATTGATGAATTGGCAAAAGGTCGTAAAATAGAGAAGATTTTACGCGTAGAAAAGAAATAAATGCTGGAGCTTCCTGTGTCTATGGTCACTTATATTGAGTAAAAAACCTCTGAATATATGTTATCTAGGAGGTTTGTCATTAATTGTCGGGTAAATGTCACTCCATAGTAGTTGGAATGTTACCTGAAATTAAGAGATGTTTGCAACAATTAAAATAATAGTTACCCACATGAAAATACGGAAAATACATTTACTCACTTCGATACTAGTTTTTTTGTTTACTAGTTGTAACCAGCAAGCAGATAGAAGTATCTCAAGTATTAAGGAAGCTAGTTTCGAAAAAAAACAAATATCGAGAGGTAATAATGGCCCAAATAGT
Source organism: Bacteroidales bacterium (assembly GCA_016744655.1). Classification (GTDB taxonomy): domain Bacteria; phylum Bacteroidota; class Bacteroidia; order Bacteroidales; family UBA12170; genus UBA12170. The sequence continues at coordinate 28,737 of JADGDY010000040.1, forward strand.
ATAATCTATGATGATAATGTTGATGTACTTTTAGTTTCCTTGTACTATGGTAAATCTATTGAGGAAATCAAAGATGAGTTGGATTGGGATGATATTAAAATGCAAGAAACAACTGATTTATTGATAAAGGAGGGCATGCTCTCAGAGGATAATGACACATACATTCCAACGGTGTTTGTGTTGCCCTTGGAAGAGGGGAATGACTTAAAAAACGAATCGAAGCTTATTGCAAAAGAAATCTCAGATAGCATAATTGTAAGTTTAGATAAGTTTAAGGAGTTTCACCATAGAATGGATATATCCAAGCGATATTCTTTTGATGATTTGTCCTTTTTCTACTTAAGCAATATTCTATTGGATATGGGACAAATTTCTAATGTGGAAAAACTTTTTTTGAAGAAAGAAAGACCATTAAGAAATGGAAAGAATTATTATTTCTCCATCATGGAAAAGGACCCAAAAATAAAAGAAGAATCGTTTGGGATATATGGTAACCATGGTTTACTTAATGATGATTCTCAATACATAGGAGTTTATGGTAATACGAGGTATCAGGAAAAAGGATGGGACAATTATCAGAATAAGGAATTACATGGCTTTAGCAAGAACGATTATAGTGTTTTGTTCAATGAATTTAATGAAGAATTTCTTCCGGTGTTGGTTCATATTTTAGAGCAAAATAAAATTGGATTTCAGAAGCTATATAAAGACTTTGGCTATTCTGGAAAGATTAGCTTTGAGGAGTTCTTTATTTGGTATTATCACCTGATTTACACAGAGGCAACAAATGAATTGATAAACATGAAAGTCATTATAAAACCAGAGTCAGGTCGTTTCTATTATCAAATAGAGAGATAATAGAGACCTTATAAAATTGGTCTCTTCTAGTTTTGATATTTATTTATATTTGATGCAATTTGAAATAAATAATTACAATTTGGATTGAATCATCTAATAAGAAAATTAGAAGCCTCTGATGTTGTAGTAATGTATTTTATTCCTGTTTCTCAAAGTCCCATTAGCCTTTTAAAGTTTGGATTGTATGCTGAGTCTAACAAGCTCATAGTCCTTTGTCCTGATGGTTTTTGTAGAAAGGGCAATGTTGATATTGTTGCAGAAAAGTATGGTGTAAAAACCGTAGAAAGTTTTGAAGACTTGGTTTTAGAATTGAAAAAACGTTCCTCCATAGATTAAATATTGCAAGAGCGATAAATAATAAAGTGTACCCACAATAGAGATATTTAATGAGAATTCTGTTACCATTATTTTTGACAATGGTTCATAATGGAATTGAAAGGAATGAATTGCTTTACCTCTATAGTCTTTTAATATTGCTAGCTGTATAACTATAATTTATATATTTGATGAAAATCAATCAAGGATATTTGTTTTCAAATGCTGATAGTCGTTTGAAAACAAATATATTACTGATTATTAATTAAATTGTAAACATATAGTTCCTAGCTTTTGACTGGCTTGAGTGCTTATATTTACAAGTTACCTGCAAGCTATGAAAACGACAAGCATTGGCCTTTTAATAATGATTTTTTTAAGTTCTTGTAATTCTCAAACAACGAAAATGAATGAAATTGAAAATATTTTAACTAAACAAATTGAAAAGTACAAAACACCTTCTGTTCAATATGTTACTTTCACTAAAGACAGTATCATATATAAATTTATTGGAGGTAAGGCAGATATAAAGAACAAAAAGAAAACAACCGAAAACACAACATACAATGCGTTTTCTGTAACCAAAACATTTACTGCATTGGCTGTTTTACAATTAGTCGAACAAGGAAAAATTGATATTGAACAACGAGTAATAAATTATTTGCCCGAATTTCCATACTCACCGGAAATTACCATAAGGCAATTGTTGAACCATTCAAGTGGCATCCCAAATCCGATACCTTTACATTGGATTCATTTAGCGGATGAACATAAATCGTTTAACAGGAATAATTTTTTTCGGCAAATCTTCATCAAAAACAACAAGACAAAATCAAAACCGAATGAGAAATATGCGTATTCCAACCTTGGTTATGTGCTTCTTGGACAACTGATTGAAAAAGTTTCTAAAATCAGTTATGAAGAATATATTCACTCAAATATTTTACAGCCTTTGGGAATTGAAAATGGCGAAATGGATTTTACAATAACCAACACTACTCAGCATGCAAAAGGTTATCATAAAAAATATAGTTTCTCAAATGCAATTTTGGGTTTTATGATTGACAAGTCGAAATTTGTAGATACAACTGAAGGAAAATGGAACTCATTTAATAATTTCTATGTCAATGGTGCTTCTTATGGTGGTCTAATCGGAACTTCTGATGTTTTTGTAAAATACATACAGGAATTATTAAATCCGAATTGTAAACTGCTAACAGATGAATACAAGAAAATGCTTTTTACCGAGAATTTCACGAATCAAGGAAAACCAACAGGAATGTGTTTATCTTGGTTTAGTGGACACTTAGACGGAAATAAATACTTTGCACACGCAGGTGGTGGAGGTGGATATTATTGCGAAATAAGAATTTATCCCGACAAAGGAATTGGAAGTGTAATTATGTTCAATCGAACAGGAATGAGCGATGAACGATTTTTAGATACATTGGACAAATACGTACTGAATGAATAAAAGTCAGCAAGTAATAATGTATATAAAAAACAGGTCAAACAGTAGTAAATTCAAGGGTTTTGGTTCGTGCCAAATTGGTGCTTCACCGAAAGTTTCGTCCTTCAAAATAGCCTACTTTTTATATACTAACCTTTGAAAACAATTAGATTGACATCATGGAAAACAGAAAAATTATTTCATCGTTACTTTTTATTATTGGGCTTGCTTTAAGTATTGCCTTTATCATAAAGATCGAATTTCCTCAAGGATTTGAGGCTTATTTTAAAAGAGAATATTATAATCAATTTGGTCCTTTGGTCATTAGTGTTGAGTTGTTAATTGCAAGTTATTACCTTTTTATAGGTCATAAAAAGACGAATTTCGCTTTAGCTTTTTTTGGATTTACAGCTTTGCTGGATCTTGTTTTTAGTCAATTAGGCCTTTTCACTAGCATTATGCCTTTATATGGGACTATAGTTTTATCCATTTGTGCTCTCGTTTGTCTATGGCTAGCATTTGCAAACACATTTAAATTAAAAGGTTTATCCCCTATAGCAGCCATATTTAGTATTGCCCTTGGAGTTTTTGTTGAACTATTCTTCAATTACCTATAAGACATTAGCCGACGATACAAAATTGCAGCATGAAAGCAAAAATTAGATTTATTATTATTGGATTTATAATATTGATAATTCCTATCGGCTTGATTTTTAAAAGAACAATTGCAATTGAAATTCAAAGAGAAGCAATTCAACTATATCGATTTGGGGATTCTCAGAATGATTTAGATAAAGCGATAGAGAGAATAAATTTGGCAATTAAATTAGCTCCTAAAAATTATTTATTTTATGCTACCAAAGCACAGATTTTAGAATCGCAAAAGAAATATCGTGATGCGATAAATGAGTTTCAAAAGATTAATGAATTTAAAGATAATTACGCAGAAGGAAACGTTGCAATTGGCATGAACTATGAACGACTTGGGTTTGCTGATTCTTCAAAGATATTCTATAATTCGGCATTAAACTCTTATAATTTAAGGATTGAGAAATATGCTAAAGATAAAGAAATGCTCTATTCTGAAAGACTTAATAAGGCTTTCGTTCTTGCCATGCTTGAGGATTCTGTAAACTCAAGATTAGAGTTTAATCAACTAAAAAAAGACTATCCAGAGTATTTAGAGATGATTGAGCAAATTGAAAGATCTGATTATAAAGAAAACCTTGTAAATATCAACAAATAAATTAGTTGCCATTGAAAATACCCAATCATGGAAATAAAAGCAGTAAATATTAAAGACAAATTGAATTCCTTTTCAGATTTTTGGAATCCTAAAATTGTTGGTGAATTAAATGGTCAATTGATAAAGGTTGCCAAATTTAAAGGTGAATTTGTTCGTCATCAACATGAAAATGAAGATGAAATGTTTTTGGTAATTGAGGGCAAGCTGTTGATGGAATTCGATGATAAAACAATTGAGGCGAAAGCAGGAGAATTTATCATTGTCCCAAAAACAACTTATCATAAACCCATTGCTGTTGGCGAAGTTCAGGTGCTTCTTTTTGAACCTGATACTACTTTGAATACAGGCGATGCTAATTCTAATTTAACTGTAAATAGATTGGAGGAGATTTAAGAAATGTAACCTTGATCTTTCTTTTGTTTATTCCATTTATTGTTTTTTCTCAAAACAATCTCGATAAATACAGATTACTAACGCAGTATATTCAAGATTCTATTATTAATACTAATGATTATTTCATATCTGAGAATTTAGCAAATGGATTTGATTTTGGTGATTTTCATGGGATGTCATCCCAATGTGATATTCAACATTATTTATTGGTAGAAATTATAACTAATGGTGTAGAATCGAACATGTCCGAAGCAAAGTTCTCATCAATAATTCCTAATCACCTTAAGGAAAAATCGAGAAACTATCGAATTCGACTAAGCAATGTGATATCGTATAATAATATTTGGGGGGCTATTATTGAGAAAGAGGATCTTTCTTTAAACCTGAGTTCGGTTTTTAACTATTTGGAAATCAGCAGGTAATGGTGATGTTTTTGACCGTAAAATTAGGAGATTTCATGAGTATTTATTATCTTTGTG
>JADGDY010000229.1 GCA_016744655.1 Bacteroidales bacterium
CATATGGCTAAGGAATTTAAAACTACACCAGAGAATTTTGAGCTGTTTGGAATGGAAGAATATATTGATTTTATGGTGAGGTTTATTGAGCAATTAAATCCTAATTTTGTGGTAGAAAGATTTGCAGGGGAGGTTCCACCTAGGTATTTGGTGAGTCAAGCTTGGGGCAACCTTCGTAATGATCAGATTTTGCAGAAGATTGAGCGGGAACTGGAAGCACGAGATACCTGGCAAGGCAAACTTTATCTTCCATAGAGCTTGTCCTAAAACATCAATTTTTTCGTTACGTTTGTACTGAAAACAAACACTTACCATAGTAAGCTTTTTGTTATTCAGCACTGCACAAGCCTCAAACTTGACGCTTTTTGACAAGCTAAATAATACTAAGGAACTCAAGATTTAGTATATAAACAATAGAATATGAGAAAGAAAGAGAGATTCGAGAAGATTATTGCATGGTTTGAAGAAAATATGCCTATTGCTGAAACGGAGCTTCATTATGGGAATCCCTATGAGCTTTTAGTGGCGGTGATACTTTCGGCACAATGTACTGATAAACGTGTGAATCAAATCACTCCTCCATTATTCGAAAAATATCCCGATGAAATTGCGCTTTCTCGCGCTACTGTTGAAGATATTTTTGAACTGATACGCTCTTGCTCTTATCCTAATAATAAAGCCAAACACCTTTTGGGGATGGCACAGATGTTACATCAAGACTTTAAAGGAGAAGTTCCCTCCGATATTAAAGAATTGCAAAAGATGCCAGGAGTGGGGCGGAAGACTGCAAATGTAATCGCATCGGTGGTGTTTAACAAACCAGCCATGGCAGTGGATACTCATGTGTTTCGAGTATCAGCTAGAATTGGACTCACCACCAAGTCAAAAACTCCTCTCGATACTGAATTACAACTCGTAAAACATATTCCTGAAGAAAAAATACCTACAGCACACCATTGGCTCATTCTCCATGGTCGTTATGTTTGTTTAGCACGCTCCCCCAAATGTGAGAAATGTGGAATTACTGAATATTGTAAGTATTTTAGTAAGGTGAAGAAATAAAAAACAGCTTAGCTTATTGCCAATCAACGGACTTGTATACTAATGTTTTAGTTTAAATATATCATCATTATATTCTTTAATTAATATGTTTCTTAAATCCGTATTAATTTCTGGACTAGATAATTTCAACTTTAAAGTTTTAAGTTTCTCTCTCTCATTTAGACTTGTTGACTTTTTAGTTGATGGATCCCAATTCATTAAGATCTTAGAATACTGTAAAGGATTAGATTCCCAATAATCAGGACTTACATTTAAGCTCTCGAGATAGCTATTTGTTCCATAGGATAAAGTACATCCATGGTCATATTCAATGAATTCTTCTTGGTCTTCATTCCAGATATATATATCGGGATAAGACCATTTATATTCTCTTTCTTGATTGTCTTTATATATAAAAGTGTTAAATTCAATTTCAATATCTTCAATTCCAGTATTTTTTATATCTAGATACCAGGAGTCATCTGTGATCTGATAAGGCTCATTCACTTTGGATAATTCACCAAAAGGTATTTGATATTCATATGATGAAGAGCTTATTTCTATTTCGACTGATGCAATATCAGATAATTCTGAGTTATATCTATCTAGATTTTCAATAATAGTATAATATCCTAGATTGTAAGATGGGCTCACAAAGCTATTTGTGTTAAATGAATAAGTTCCTACAGCTGTTTCGTTTTTTAAATAGGATTCATCTGAAAATATAGTATTTCCTTCTTCATCTTGAAATAATGCATCTATTTTGATATAATTCCTTGAAACATTACCAATATAGTGAAGTTTCACTAATCCATATATATATGGACTGGTATAATTTGATCTACATATATATGCCGATTGTACTTCATAATCGGAGGTGTTTACTAAATTTACATCAACATTTTTAACAATGTTATCATCAATATCATATGAGAAAACCTCGATAACTTCGATTTTGAAACTAGTTTGAGAATTTACTCCATTCTCATTCTCTACATGAATTTCAGGATAAAATTCTCCTAGAACTTCTTCATTAGGATGTACAACTAATAAAGCATTACTTGTATTGCCTGAATGTGTACTTTCAATAAGTGTTAGAAATCCAGGGTCTGTTAATAAACTAAAATTGAGCTTAAGACCATCTTTATCCACTGCTTGAATGAGTATTGTATCTGTTTCTGCTGCCCTGATTGTTAAATTGTCAATATGCACAATTATAGGCGAGTTATTTAAATCTGAGGAAGCACTATTGGTATCTTCCTTTTTACATTGGCTGAATAGCAATATAAATAGACTTATAGTGAAAACTATTATATTTTTCATGAATATGTTTTTTTTAAATAAATTGGTTCATAATGTAGTTTTATCTGATTTAAAATGAAAAGATTACTCTGTGTAATAGTAAATCCCTTTGCTAGAGATTATAAGAAAATCACCTTCCTTTTTTATATAGTAGTTCGAAACGTCATCTTCGAAATTCAAATTGAGTCTGTTCCAATGTTGGCTACTAAAAATCCCAGGTCTTGGGTTCCCATTTACTGTGAAAAACACATTGTTCTCATAAAAACTGATATCATCAACATGTTGTGATGAGTGATTCATCTCATAGAAACTGTGGATTTCTCCTGTATATGTATCTGCTGATAAGACAGAGATTCTAGCTTCGCTGGCCCCTATGTAAATAAGGCCTTCATTATCAATCTTCAAATCAAAAAGAGGAGACCTGATATATTGGTTTTCTACTATTAATTTAGTCCAAGAGTCACCATCATTGGTCGAATTCCATAGAATACCCCACTTATCAAACAAATATAGATCACCATTTGGATGTCTATTCACATTGTGAAGCTCTGATCCTACATCTCCTACTAATAACTTTCTCCAAAAATTCCCATTATCTCTTGTTCTATAAAGACCATCAAAGTGAAAGCTTACAAATAGAGTAGTATCTTCTACTAAGAAAGCATATGGATATCTATGATCTATAATGCCGTTATTGATATATTCCCAATTTTTTAAATCTTTTGTGTAACAGACGCCTTTGTCATAAGTTAGGACATACAGCCAGCCTTGACTGTTGAATTGTGCATCAATAATTTTATTCCAATCTGGAGTATTCTCCAGTAGTGCCCAGTTAATGCCATTGTCTTCAGATGAATATAAATCTGTATTGACTAAATATAGAGTACTCCCATTATGAGTAATGATTTTTGATTCGATAGGATCTATATATTCATAACCACAAGATTTACCCCAACCAATCGGAGTTTCTCCTTCTGCATTAATAATGATTGAAGAAGAAGGTGAACTATAATACAATCTTGAGCCATTGTGTAAACTAACGCTATCTGTATAAAGAAAAAGTTTAATTTGTTGATCTGGGAAATCGCATCCCATACTCCATTTAAACTCAAGTTTCCCATTTTTTTCAAGTTCTATTTGATCACTCCATAAGCTTCCAGCGGGTTTCTCAATAGATCCATTACCTCTCAACATTTGATACTTAATCATAAATCTTGTTCCTTCTTGATCGGATGAAGCCTGAATAATAATAGGGTTCGCTAAGAATTCTCCAAAAAATCCAGATTGATTATTACCCTGCTGTATATGTAGTTCTGAGTAAGGTGGGTTAAGGCTATCACTCTCATCTTTATTACAAGCTACTAGAAATACAAATAATATAAACAGAAGTAGGAAATATTTGTTTTTATAAGTCATTTAAATCAATTTTGTATATTGAACCATATTGTAAGCCTATTGCTATAAAATCCTTAATTATTACTTTGTTTAAACTAGATACTCCATAAGAGTCCCTCATTATCAGTTTCCAGCTATCTCCTCCGTCGATAGATTTTACTATAGCACCACCAGATGATAAGGCATATATTATTTGAGGACTCTTAAAGGTGATTTCGATGATATTTGTTAGTATCCCTGTGTTTATTATTTCCCAATTCTGACCTCCATTAATTGTTCTTGCTAGGGTTCCATTTTCGCCTCCAACAAAACCAAAATTCTCATTTAAAAAACTAATGGTTTGCAGCCTACTATTTGAAAGCAATTCTAGTTCTTGCCATGTTTCACCAGCATCATTTGATTTTATAATTTTACCGATTTCACCACAAGCATAGCAAGTCTCATCTTCAATACAGGTAATATCATAAAGGATATTTTCAAATGTAAGTCCTTGATAAGTGTTCCAAGACACTCCTGCGTTTGTAGTTTTTGCTATTTCACCCCTTCTACCAACAGATAATATAGTTTTTGAATTCATCATAAAAAATGATTTGGAGCTTAAGTGACCTACAATTGGTGGAGTCCAATTACCTTGTTGAAAAGAACGACCGCCATCTGTAGTAGTTAAGGCATAGTTATTCGTTACAATTACCAAACCTGTATCTTTATCTGAGAAATATAATTGATAAAGATCTCTTCTATTGTTTTCCACTTGAGTCCAGGAGAGGCCAGCATCTTCAGTTCTTAAGTATCCGTTGTCAAAAGGGAACTCACCAATAATAAGACCATTAATTTCATCGGTAAAATGTATGTCGTGTAGTGTTCTGTTACCTCCAGTATACGTTTCTTCCCATTTGTTTTTTATGGTTGCAGAGAACCTCAAAGAATCTAACTTATTGCAAAAACAGTTTGAGTAAGGTTGGTTGCAATTTTCTGTTAAATAAAACCTTAACTCTTCTTCGTTACCGTCCATTCCTAATTCCCATGTTGCCGAAACCATCAAATCGTTTTCAATTCTATAGGATTTGTAGTTTATATTTGAACCTGAACCAGAAGACTCAAAGCAAATTCCGTATTCCTTAAAATCGTTCTCGCTTTTAAATTGAATTTTTATTCTAATTGAATCCTCTAAGACTCCACCAAGGTACCCAACTTGATGATTACCACTTACTATTTCCATATTCTCAGGGACTTCAATAGGTGAAAAGTTATTTTCTTCTTCAGCTATGCCCTGATCACTTTTCTTACACCCTGAGTTTAAAATTAAAAATATAAATAAAGATATATAAAGTTGTTTCATTGTGTTGATTCTTGTTGTGTGAATTTCATGGTATCCTTTTGAAATTGCATTAAAAAGTATCTGAAGTGCCAATAATCAGCTCTTGTTTGTGAGAATAGAGAGACTGATAAAATCAAACTTAAAGATGAAACTAAGATGGATTTTTTCATTGGATAAACCTTGGATTATTAATAGATACTAAAACAAATACAAAGTAGTTTTAATTTCCTTGATATATGTTTATAATGCTAAATATGGTGTCAAAAATACAAAATTAATTTGTAAGTGTATAATAAGAAAATATAGAAATTATTAATAAACTTATTTGATTAATTTTCTTCTCTATGGATTTAGCTTGCATATAACCATCATAGAGTAATATCTTCTTCACTATAGCTGAGTTTTATTTCTTTTCTTACTAAATCTAAAATAGTGACTAAATTCAAACTAGTTTTTAATGGGAGTTTCTCGCTCTCTGTTTTACCTGCTAATAAACAATGATAGGCTTCTTCAATCTCATGGAAATATCCATTGCCTTTATATTTAATGTTAAAGTCTTTCTCCTTAGAATTTTGTGTGAGCGTGAGTTTTTCAGTATGATGAAAACGGCGATGTAGTTTTATGGAACCTTTTGTTCCTTCTATAAAAGCTTCTGTTGGCGTTTCTGTATCTATGGAGGATTCTAGTTTTGCTACAGAACCATCTTGAAATTCAAATTCCATATCACAATAACCATCCACATTATTTTCTAGCATTCTGGCTTTTGCTGCTATTTTATTTGGCATCCCCAAGCAAATCAAACTTATATAAACCGGGTAGATACCCACATCTAATAAGGAGCCCCCTCCCAATGATTTTTTAATGACTCTGCTATCGGGATTTTGAGGAGCATTAAAACCAAAGTCAGCTGTAACAGATGTCAGGTCTCCTATTACTTTTTGACTCATCAACTCCAAGAACTTCTCTGTGGCAGGAATAAATCGGGTCCATATTCCTTCCATTAGAAATAGTTTTCTTGATTGAGCCTCCTCCATTAGCGTTTTTACTTGTTGGGCATTCATTCCCAATGGTTTCTCACATAAAACTGATTTGTTATTTTTCAAACACATCATGGTTAGCTCAAAATGAAAAACATGAGGTGTAGCAATATATACGATATCGATTTTTGGGTCTTTTGCCAATTCCTCGTAAGAGTCATAGTACTTTTGGGCTTGATATTTCTCTCCAAATTCCTTGGCTTTACTGATTTCTCTTGAAGCCACAGCATATAGTTTAGTATTTTCAGATAATAGCAAGTCCTGGGCGAATTTATGAGCTATTTTGCCAAGGCCGATGATTCCCCAATTGATGTTTTTTAGCATGCTTTCCTATTAATTAAAATCCTTAAAGACAAATATATA
>JADGDY010000230.1 GCA_016744655.1 Bacteroidales bacterium
CTGATAAATGGGCCGAATAATAAAATAGTATTGAATACAATTGGGAAATTAGCTTAAATTGATTAGTTCCTTTTAATCGGTTACGCGGAGACGGTTACGGTTTTAGGCCCTTGGTGTTTGGGTAGAATCAAAAAAGCCGAAATCAACATTTGTTGATTTCGGCTTTTTAATTCTTCTTGTTTCTTTAGAATGGCAAATCATCACCAAAAGATTCTTCTGCTGGTGCATCGGAAGCTGGAGGTGGTGGAGGTGCTGATGAAGAGCTTGCTTGTGGTGCTGGAGCACCTGCTGAAGCGCCTTCAATTTTCCATGCATCTAGGTTGACGAAATAGCTAGTCTGACCATTTTTCTCCCATTTATTACCTCTAATATTGAAAGCAACGTTAATGTCATTACCCAATTCGTAGCTGTCTAATAAACTACATTTATCTTGTGTTAATTGGAATTTGATGGTATCAACAAATTCAAATCCATTAGGACTTGATTCCTTTTTCTCGATTACAAATTCTCTTTTCTTAAATCTATCGCTAATGACTTGTGTGTCGTTCTTAACGATTAGTGTTCCTTGTATTTCAAAATTCATCTCTAATTGTTTTTGTCCATTTTCCGAGGCAAGTGGGATGTGTTAATGCTTCTTCTAGAATAGATAAAAAGTCTTGACGAGCAACGTTTTGTGCTCCTAAACTGATTAAATGTGCTGTTTCTACCTGTCCGTCAATAAAATGAAAGCCCCATTTGCTTAATTCTTGGCAAAGATAGTAAAGAGCTACTTTAGATGCATCTCTTTTTTTAAAAAACATGCTTTCACCACAAAAATATTTTCCTAAAGATACACCATAAAGCCCTCCAACCAACTCGTCTTGCTCATAAACTTCTACACTATGTGCTACTCCGCGCTCATGTAATTTTATATAGGCTTCTTTCATTTCATTAGTGAGCCATGTTCCTTCTTGGTCTCCTCTAGGTGCTTTTGAACAAGCTTCAATCACTTCTGTAAACTGATGATCGAGTTTTACCACAAATTGTTTCTTTTTTATCACTCGTTTTAGCGATTTTGACAATTTGAATTCTTGAGGCAAGAGGATTAATCGAGGATCGGGTGACCACCATAAAATAGGATCTTCTTCATTAAACCAAGGAAAGATTCCTAAGCCATAGGCAGTGAGTAACCAGTCAATACTGAGCTTTCCTCCTGTTGCTAAAATACCGTCTTCATTGGCTACATTGGGATCTGGAAATCCTGGTTCGGCATCTTCTTCTAAATAATAAATTGCCATTATTGATCCATATATTCTTGAAACAATACTTGAAGATATGCTTTTCCCTCTTCGCTTATGCTGTCTTTTGCAGCTGATGGAGTAGTGTTATAATGATATCGATCAAATCTCTTCTCGTAAGAAATAGCACCAATAGGGCGTTTCCAAGCCAAACCTTCTTCATAGGATACATATGCAAATTCCGGAGAAAAGGGATTCAATAAGTTTTTACTCCAAGGATAAGCTGAGGCATCCATATTTAACTGCCCCAATAAAGTGGCTGCAATATCTGTTTGAATTCCTAGGTGAGAAACGGTTTTCCCTCGCCAAGCACTATCAATTACATTACCATAAAACAATAAAGGAATCTTTTGATATTCCGGATTGCTCATGGCTAAATTCCTATAGCTATTATGAGAATGGTCGGCCACAAAGATAAAAAGCGTATTGTCGAACCATTCTTCCTTTTTAGCTTCATCAATAAATTTGCCCATACTATAATCGGTGTAATAGGCCGAGTTTAAATATTGTTGTTCATTCTTTCCCCAGCTGATTTTTTCTTCCATGGGTTGGTCGTAGGGTGAATGGGTACTCATAGTAAATAATGAAGCAAAGAATGGTTGTTTATCATTATTTAAATCGTTTTTCATTTCTAGTAAGGTGAATTCATCGTGAATACCTAAACTTGCTTGAGGTAATTCCTCACTGAAATCGTAAATTTCTTTTATTCTATCAAAGGCATTGAAAATAATAAAGCTTTTGATGTTTCCATATATCAACTGTCCGCCAAAATAAAAGGAGGAAGTATAGCCATCAGCTTTAAAGTCTTTTACTATGCTTGGTAGCTTTTGGTATTTGTCAGGTTGAACGGTGATAGACGAGATGGGGTGAGCAGGGAAGCCACTAAAAATACTTGCCATTCCTTGTTCTGAGCGCGGACCGGTAGAGTAGATATTGTCAAAGTATAGACCGTCCTTCATGAGTTCGTGAAAGCGAGGAGTCACTACTTTTTTATCTTCAGGAGTGAATATTAAATCAGCCGACCAACTTTCCATAATAATTAGAACAATATTTGGCTTTTTGCTATTCACCACTCGAATAGTTGAATCTTTAGGAGTTTCATATATTCTAGCAACAATTTCTTTGGCTTTGCCATCCTCCATTTCTTTAAACGGATTCTCATTTAAACTCTTTTGGTTTTCATGAAAACTAATATAAAGGTTGAAAACCGAATTGGTGGCTGCGGTATTAAGAATGGCATGTTTACTATAAAAGCTTTGACTTTGGTTAATAGGAATCTCTTGTAAACCACCACGCGCACCAAATACCAATAATGGAGGCATTATAATAAAAAAGAGGAGGCTAAGAACTGGAGGAGTATGTATCCTAATTAATTTAGAGTGAAAATAACGATTATAAATCCAAATACCAAAAATACTTAATAGTATGGTGAGTAAAGAAAAACCAAGTATTTGAGAAGTTTGAGCAGTTCCTAATACTTCAGAAGGATTTTGCAAATACAATAATGCTTTATAATTAATTTTAGTTTTCCATTCTGCATAAATTCCCAACTCACTACTTACTAATGAAGAATAGGCAATAATAAGGATGCTGTGATAAATTTGTACGATTCTACTTACTACAGAACCGCTATAAAAAATAGTGACCAAATGTGCAACAAAAGGAAACATCATAAAGTAGCAAGTAGTTGCTAAATCAAGGTTGAAGCCTTTAACGAAACTCATTAAAATTTCACTAAAAGAATCAGCAGATGCCATGGCTTCGCTTCCATAGTAAACTAGGAAAACCAATCTTCCTAAAGCAAAGAACAAGAGCCAAAATAGCGCTTGCTTAAAAAAAGAGGTATATAATCTTAGCATAGAATTAAATTCTTAGGTGGCACAAAATTAAGAATCTTTTTGTGATGCTTATTGCTTTTGTAAAAATTGGATGAGTTTAGCAACAGCACGACCTCTATGGCTGATTTTGTTTTTATCGTCGAGGCTCATTTCTGCAAAGGTGAGATTGTTTCCTTCTGGAGCAAAAATAGGGTCATAACCAAAGCCATCAGTACCGCTTGATTCTTTAGTAATACAACCATCCACTCGTCCTTCGAAAAAATATTCTTTGCCATCTAAGAATAATGAAATGACAGTTTTGAAGTTGGCAACACGATTTTCTTCTCCTTTGAGCTCCTCTAAAAGTTTATTTACATTGTCTTGAAAGCTACAGTCATGTCCAGCATAGCGGGCAGAATAAACTCCAGGGGCACCATTTAAGGCATCAACTTCTAATCCTGTATCATCGGCAAAACAATCGAGCTCAAAACGGTCAAATATGGTTCTTGATTTGGTTTGAGCATTTTCTTGCAAGGTTTCGTAAGGCTCTGGAATGTCTTCGTTAAAACCGATGTCTTGTAAACTTAAAATCTCGTATTGCCCTTTTAGGTAGTGTCTTACTTCTTCTAATTTATGGGCGTTGTTGGTAGCAAAAACTATTTTTTTTAAACTCATACAGTTTGTTGGGGATACATATTAATTATTTTCTTTTTGTTTCTAAATTTACTGATGAAATTACCGATATAACCGATGATTCCAAAAATGTAAATGAAGACCACAAAGCTAAAAATATTTAAAAAGTACCAAACCTCTCCATTTGAAGAAAAGGAGAATTTTCCGTTAGAAAAAAAAACAGGGTTAATAACAAATACGGTTATTAATAAGAATGCCATAAACAGCAGAAAAAATATGAGTTTGTTATAAAAGCTGGAAGAGCTCAATGAAAACTTCGGTTTCTTGTTTAAATCGCTCCATTTTTCTAATTCCCACTCTTTTTTGTAGGAAGCTATTTTTTTGAATTGAAAATCGCGGCTTTCCAATATTCGCACCGCAAGGTACCGCTCCTCCTTGGGGCGATGAACTGGGTATCCACAATAAATGTGGAATAGCTCCTTATCCGACATATTGGATAATTCATCTTTGCATTTGTAAATACGAACCATTTTGACTTTGTTTTTGATATTATTTTAACGACAGTTAAAGTGTTTTTATTGTGTGGATTAGTCACAATAATTAAAACAAACTTTTACGTTAATGTATAAGTATAGACCTATGTTTCATGAAAACAGTTGCTTAAGCTTTTTAAAATATTTTAGAAAGTTTTGTTTTTTTAATGAAATAATAACATTGAAGACATTATTAATTCATTTTTAGCTCATAAAAAATGTTATTAAAATGCTATTTTAGAGCTTCTTGAATCATCAGGTCGAAAATCTCATTTGTTGAAGAACCATATTCTCGAATCTGTTGTGGAATAATACTTTCAGCCGATAAACCAGGTACCGTATTTACCTCAAGGAAATATAAACCATTCAAACTATTGATATAATCGAAACGCACTACACCTCTCAAGTGTAGAACCTGATAAAGTTTCTTAGAAACCTCCTCAATTTGTTGCTTTAAACTGATAGGAATTTTTGCTGGGGTAATTTCTTGATTTAATTCCGGATTGTATTTGGCCTCAAAATCGAAGAATTCTTTTTCGCAGATAATCTCAGTTATTGGAAAAGTGATGAGTTCATTATTCAGACTAATAGTTCCCATAGTTAATTCTCTTCCTTCGATAAACTCTTCTACCAATACTTCAGTATCTTCAGCAAATGCTTTTTCAAGCGCTGGAAGAATTTCACTCTCGGTTTTTACTTTGCTCATGCCAACACTACTACCGCCTTGATTTGGTTTAACGAAACAGGGGAGGGTAATTTTAGAAAGAACATCCTTTGCAGTATAAGTTTCTTCCTTGAAAAGATGCATGGAATTGGCCACATTAAAACCCGCATTCTTCACAACTTGATTACAAAATGCTTTATTAAAAGTGAGTGCTGAGCTGATGGAGCCAGTTGAGGTAAATGGTATTTTGAGCATTTCGAGATATGCAAGTATTTTACCATCCTCTCCAGGTGTACCGTGAATAGCATTAAAAACCACATCAAAACTAATTTTTTCAGAGTCAATAGTCAATGAAAAATCATTTTTATCAATGTTGATTTTACCAAGAGTATCATGATTAAATATCCAATCGCTACCTTTAATTTCAATTAAATAGACATCATATTTATCAGAAGGAATATTTTGAGCGACAATGGCTGCGCTTTTTATCGAAATTTCATATTCTCCTGAATCTCCACCTGCTATTACTGCTACTTTTATCATGCTATATTTTTTATCAAATTTCTATAAATTATCAATGAATAATTTGTTCATATCTATAACTTTTTCACAAATTTTTGGTGAAAATCCTTGATGGATTTAAATATAATAAAGTGGTAGCCAATACTAATTAACCTTTAATTTCCACAAATTCATTAAGGTATTCTAATGGCTTTTCTGAAATCTGTGTTATATATGGATAAATTACCTGAAAATGTGGCGGTACTGTCAAACTTAAGTTTCAAGGTAATGTTACTCCATATTTCTTAATTTTATTAATGAACATTCTCTAATTTATTCTCTCAAGTTTATAAAATATTTACTGTTTAAGGAAATTCATAGAATTTTTAGTAGTTTGTAGGGCAAGTATATTTCTTGCGATAACTTAATTTGGAGCAATCCCATAAAAAGATAAACCAAATGATATAGAATTAGTTTTGTTGTTTGTATGCTGTTTTAATCTGTATTTCTGAATTATATCAATTGTAATTAAAAGTGAGCGTTAAGCAAGCCTTTAATTTTACAATGGTTTATGCCGATATAAAATAAAGGAATGATAATTTACATTTTAGTTAAACGCTCATTTATTTTTATCATCGGTATTATATCAAGTTTCGCATACTATTTGAGCGATTTAATGTGGATATTATCAGGTAGTAACGAAATAGATGTTTTCTTGATGAACCCTTATGTTTTGTTGACATTATGGCAAAATGTTGATTATTGGTTACGAAGATTCAAAGACACTAAGAATCATAAAGTTTGTACCCATCTAATTGGATTTATTATGTTCTTGATATTCAATATGTTGTTATAATTCGGCATTCGTTAAAAATTATGATATCAGTGATTTATGCGTAAGTGCAAAATTTGAGTAATACTAAATTAATCAAATAATGAGCGTTATATTTATTATCTTTGTGACATGTCATATAAGAGTAAAATACATGTAAAAGAGAACTTGACGTATCTCCGAGATCT
>JADGDY010000041.1 GCA_016744655.1 Bacteroidales bacterium
TTACTATACCTCATACACAAGCCTAACAGACTAGCAGCGTATTTTTTATAAAGCACAGCTTGTGCCTTACGCTTGCCTGTTTTACAGTCGTTTATGAGGTCATCCAAAGCTTTCATTCAATCAAATTCGTTTGTAAGACAGCATTTATGAAATGTGGTTGCCTAATTCATTTATCAGGAAATAAAATTACATATTTAATGGAAACCAGAAACATTATTTATCATTGGATTTAAATTTTTTAAATAAAAAAAGGCAGTTCTGTTTAGTTAGAACTGCCTAAGTGTAATGTTTTGATAACCAGATTAAAAACTCTGGTCTATTTCTTTTGTTAGTTTTTGTGAAATTTTAATATACTCTTTTAGAAAGTCAGCATCTTCAAATCGTGCTTTAAATTTGGGCATCATCTCTTCCATTTGTTCAGGAAGATGAACTAAAGCTTCGTTATCTTTAAACTCTCTACCTAAAGCTTTTTCATTTCTAATTTCCGTTACATACAAATTAACCCATTCATTAAAATCTTTTAGTAGATCTTTATTTGAGATATGATCCCAATTATCCTCATTTAAATTGTTGGAAAATAAAGATTTATTGGCGCCAATTATAGGTAATGCTGCAGCTGTTGCTATGGTGTTTTTCAAGAAGTTTCTTCTGGATGTGCTCATGAATTAGTTTTAGGTCAAAATTAGAATTGTTCCGCAAAGGAAAAAAATGAATAGGCCTAAAAAGTGTGAAGCAAATGTTAAGAATAAACTAGTGGCTAATGATTAGTTTTTGTGTTGTAGCAAGTGTTTCGTCAACATAGACTTCTACAAAATAATATCCATTTTGCCAATTTCTAATATGCATAGCCTTAGAATAAGTATTAGAAACAAGTTTTGAAGATTCTTCAAAAACAATTCTTCCGCTAATATCAGATACCCTAGTTTGGATGCTTTTATTTCCTGTCGTAGTAAATTCAATATTAACAATGCTATTAGCTGGATTTGGATAAAAATTAAAAGAATCCTCACTAATTAGTTCTTCGTTTATAGAGCTACTAATAAATCCATCTTCAACACTAATTTGGATGTCTTCAAATTGTGTGTTTTCTTCACTAATTGTAATTGAAATTTGATTAGTATTTAGACCAATGATATGAGGATATACAATATACGAACCAAGTGGTAAATTATTAAAACTAAAATGCCCCAAGTGATTGGTAGGAATATGCATTAGTGATACCATGTTTTCGTTAAATAAGATAACATCAATACCTTGTAATGTTGATCTCTCTACATCCGATGATATTGTACCACTTATTACACCAGGACCATTTGGTAAAGTTTCTCCACCATTTTGTCTAATTAATTTAATATCATATTCCCAATAATCCTCTGTTAAATGAATAATTTCAGCCTCTTGCCAATTCGAACCATTTTGATATAGTGTATATGAGAAATTTCCCATGTTTGGATCACCAGGTACAAGGCCTGCCCATACATAATAGTCCCCAGCAGGTTTCCTGTAAAAATAATAGTAGCCCAGTGTATCAATTTTCACCATTTCTATTCTTTCATAAGTTTCTGCATCATACAAATAGGCTTCACCATTGACAATAGGAAAGTCTTCGGCAAAAACATGTCCGCCAAAGCTATAATGGTCTTTGGTTGCCTCAGCTTCTTGAGCCATGCAATCTTCAGGTAAAGATACCAGACTTAATAAAAAACCAATGACAAGTAAATATTTTTTCATTTTTTATTCCTCTATTTAAACACGTATTTAAAGCCAATTTTAACTCCTAAGCCATAAGGGTTTCCTCCATCATTACTTTCCACCAACGATTTGATGTAATATCTAGCATTCGGTTCTACACCAAATCTAAATTTCTCAGTAATGTGATAGTTTATTCCCACATTAATTTGTGCTTGTAAATTCCATTCTGTTCTTTGATGGTAAAGTGGAGTTGTTTTAATAATAGTATTTAATTCTCCTTCAATTGTAGGTGCAGGAATATCATCATAAATTAATATGCTAGCATTTAAACCAGTTTTAGCATAAAAGCTAAACTTTTTACCGATAGGAGTGTAATAACCAATATTAATTGGAATATTTAAATATATGTAAGTATTTTTGTTTTCTGTTATTGTTGCCTTATCAATGGTGTCGTACACGCTCACCAGTTTAGTATAATAAGTAGGAACTGCTGTTCCACTTGAGGTGTCGAAGGTAACATTATAAACATCCTGATAAGCCCCCTTAAAAACTGCTTCTTCATAATCCACATGATAAATACCATCGTCTTTACTAATTGCAGCACCTAATCCAGTTTCCAAGAAAAGTTTGCCAATATGATATTTAGCAGATAAATCTAAACCATAGTTTTGGATGTTATTATCATTGTCTGGAATAGTTACCCATTCCGGAGAGAATTCAAGTCCCAATTCCCAATACTTTTCATAGCGATGACCTTTAGTTATATCATTAATAGCATCCTCATCAAAGAAATCGTAACCAGCCTTAGATGGTTTGCCACTAGAGAATTCTTGTTGAATACTAGTTGTTTCTGACTCTTCAACTTGTAGGTAACTACTTTCTAACAAATCTAATTCTTCAGCTTCTACTACTGTGTTTGTTTCTACCGAAAACTCTTCTGCAATGATTGAATGATCTTTGTTATGATTATTATAATTATTAATTGGCTCTTCAAATTGAGTTTCTTCTACTGCTTCAGGTATTTTATTATCAATGATTACTTTCTCTTCGATTGGTAAATCATTTTCAATTTCTGATATGATATCTGATTCTGTTAGCTCTAAGTTTTGACTGGAATTAGAGGAGGCTACATGTTTAACCTCATTTACTAAGTTAGATTCAGTATGATTAGTTGTTGGAGTAAGCTGAGTAGATTCTTTCATAGAATCTAAATAATCATTACTTACATAAAAATACCCTACAGTACTAAGAAGCAGACCCAATAAAGAAGCTGCAGCCCACCATCTCCATTGAGATGATTTGCCAGCACTAGCACCCAAAGCTTCAGCTTGAACGCCAGCCCAGATATGTGAAGGAGGTGCTACTTCATGTTGCTGAAGCTTGTCCTTGAATATCTGATCAAATTCCTTATGTGTGTTATCTTCCATTTATTTTTTCACTACTCTTTTTTGTAAATAAGCCCTGGCTCTCGCCAATTGTGATTTACTTGTGTTTTCTGATATACTGAGCATGTCGCCAATTTCTCGATGTGTATATCCTTCAATAACATTCAAGTTAAAGACGGTTCTGTATCCATCGGGTAATTTGCTAATGATATTTAAAAGCTCATTTTCCGACATTTGATCAATGGCGGAAACAGTATCGCTTTTTTCAAAAATCATTACGGTATCTAAATCACTAGAATTTCTGTGTTTTAAATTTTTCTTGTAATAATTAATTGCTGTATTGACAATAGTTCTTCTAATCCAACCTTCAAGACTACCTTCATTTCTATATGAAGGTAAATTTGAAAAAACTTTTACAAATCCTTCTTGAAGAATATCGTTAGCTTCATCTACATCTTTGGCAAATCTTAATGACACAGAATACATTTTCGATGCATATTGATCGTAAAATGCTTTTTGTGCCCTTGGATTACCTTGGATAACTTTTTTTATGAGTTTATCTTGTTGCATGTAGATTATAAATGCCTATAATGTTTTCGTGCGGTAAATTTAGAAATATATTTCACTAACCAAAAACATAAAGACATCTCTGTTAAAGATCAAACCAATTTTGTCAAAATATCATACCATGTTATTCAAAGAACTATATGCGATTAAATCAAATGAGAATAATGGTCCTTGATGCAAAATATATAGACAAAAATATGTCCAATATAGTTGCATTGGTTCAAAATTTTATTCAATTAAATCGTACACTGTTAATTTTAAGGAAAGAATCCTCTTGATGTTGGTATAGAGACTGTTAAACTTGCAATAGGGTTGCGTCTAAAAAAAATAATATTTACTTTTTATTTAAAACTGCAATTAGGAAATTATTATTGTTGTAAGTTGCAGATATACAGGGTGGTGTGTTGCTCGTTTCTTGTTTATAATTTTTTGGCTAGTAGCTCAAGGCTAATAATTCCATTGTTATCCACATACTGAGAGTGATTTACTATTTTAATTTTTAGCTTTCCACTCTGATTTATACTTAATTCTTCTTTAAAAACAACCGGAAGTTGATAATTTTTATTTGTTTTTTCGCCGAGGTGTTGGTACTCATAATCAAGAATACGAAAAGATTTATCACCTAATCGTGTTCCACCATCGGGTAAATAAATATAAAATCCCAAATCAATTTTTCGATTATTATAGGTGGAATCTGTAGTTATAAATCCTTCAAATGTATATTTTTGTCCAGCCTCAACTTCTAATTCATATATGATTTCATCAAATCTGAACCAGTTATTATTTTCAAAATGATGTTTTTTTTCTAAAACAATCGAATTAGAGCAAGAAAGAAATAGTGTGGATATTAAAAGTATTAGAAAAGTATTTTTCATTATGCTTGTTTTTGTAAAATGCAAATATAAAAAAAGACGGATTGGTGGGGCCAATCCGTCAATGAACAAAGCAGATAAATATCTTATTGTATACTTATCTTACTTGAGTATTTATTACTTGAAGTCTTTAATTTTAAGACATAGCTTCCGGCAGAATAGTTGCTTAGGTCAACAAAATTATTTTTCGGTGCTGTTGTAGATTCGTAAATCAACTCTCCTTTTATATTAAAGAGCTGAAGATGTTCTACTTGTTGGTCGTTTTTTGGAAGAGTAAAGTTGATTTTACCTACTGAAGGGTTCGGATATACACTGAATTCTATTTCTGTGTTTAATTCTTCTTGTCCAACTGATATAAGATCATATGTACAGGTAAACAAACCCCTACCATGTGTGGCTGCTATAATTTTTTTATCACTTTTTCTAATCTTAATCATATCAACTCTCACATTGGCCATACCGTTAATTGCAGGAGTCCAAGATGGGTTAATAACTGATAAATCTGCAGTTTGCCAAACTCCTAGTTCAGTAGCTAGAAGGGCTTGCTTACTAGAGTTAGGATGATACATGGCCCACCTAATAGGCATATCTGGTAGATTTCCTTCTACTTCTTGCCAGTTAGATCCACCATTATAAGATTGCCATACAGAACTAACTCCATAATTACTGAAGGTTACTAGTAAGGTATCTTCTGAACCTCCAATTGCAATGCAGCTAATAGCGCCAGTAGGGAAATCGGAACTCCCAATTTCAGTCGTGTTAGCAATAGATTGAGCATTTTCTATTTTAAACAAATGACCGGCATTAGAACCCATAAATATGGTTGAGTTTCCTAGTTCTGAATAGGGTGAATTAGTTACAGCGGTAAACCATGTGTTAATATTGGTACCGGCATCAATAATTTGTTCTGTTGGGTTGTTTGGGAGGTTTTTAACTCTAAACATTTTGTTTTCATTTTCACCAAAAAAACCAACACCATTTGCAAATAGGATATTGTTTTCAGAGTCTAAATCAGCAGGGCATAAAAATGTTCCAGTACTATTATTTCCAATCCATCCTATCTGACTGTTATTATTGAATATCGTATATCTATTGTAATAATATGAAGCGATTGATATGTTTGGTTCGTTTTTGTCATAGAAACAATAAGCACCATCACCACCAAGAATCATATCATTAATATTTAGGTCATTACCTGTGTATCTTAATGTTCCATTATCTTGTAAACCACCTATATATTCATCTACTCCTAAAGTAGGGTTAATGTCACATGTGTAAAATTGTAAACTAGAATATTTATTATTCCGTTCTTGAAAATCTGGCAAATCATTTCCGGCATTATTAGTATAAAAGACACCACCATCAGTTCCAAATATTACTTCATTTGGAGAGCCAGGTTTAAATTTGATTACATGTTGGTCAGCATGGATATAGTCACTCCCTCCTCCTGAATACATTGCAGCCCAATCGCTCACATGTGAATAGTAATTGCCTCCATCTGTGGAATGGTATTGGTCTAGCCCTCCTACATAAAAATGGTTCGCATCTTCAGGATCAACTGCTATTGAGAAAGCATGCCAACTTAGACTGGCCCATGTTGGGTCACCATTAGGAATGTTAAGCTCTGTCCAATCCTCGCCTTTGTTTTCTGATTTTAAAACAAAATTACCATGATAATATCCAAACCCGTTTTCATATCCAGCTCCAATTATAGCATAAATTACATCGTTATTGGATGCAGAAGTCGACAACATTACTCTTCCTGGTAATTCGTATTCACCTATTCCATCTTCAATGATTTCTTGATAGTCATCGTTTTTATCCCAAGAACCAAAAGTTCCTAAATCTGAATATAAGATAACGGCTCCACCTTCTCCTTCAATATTTCTCATGGTTCCAACGTAAATCCTTCCGTCTCCACCAATTTCTATATCAGCTGGAGTAAATGGGGTTTCGCTAGAAATGTAAGGTAACACCTGTTCCCAGCTATCTCCTCCATTTATTGAACGATATAAGCCATCTGTAGGTTGAGATTCATGGTCCGCTCCCATATATTTCCCTGAAGCAACACCTGCATATATTACAGATTGTCCGTTCTCATCTCGAACTTCTATGTCAGTTATGTAAGCAAAGTCTTGTGTAGATTCAATGATGTTCCAAGTATTACCACCATCCTCAGATTTCCAAATTCCAACTCCTCTCCCAGAAGATTCTCTATAAGTGATGATAGCTGTTGGAGCTTCACCTGTTCCAGCATAAAAAGTAGTAGTGTTATTTGGATCGTAGCTTAAACAACTAATAGATAGAGAAGCCATAAAGTCATCAACTGGTGTCCACTCAGAACTATAATCAGTAATGTCATTATTATACCAAATTCCACCGGTCACAGAACCAGCCCATACTCTATTTCCAGTACTACTATTAGGGTCCCACATGAGTGCTCTAGTTCTTCCACCCATCGTACTACTAATATTCTCCCATTCTAATTCTTGGGAGCTTTTTAAGCTTGATGCTTTTAGTATTTCTTGAGCTTGCTTATTTGCTTCAACTAATCTTTCTTGTGGAACTCTCTTTTCCACTGGATCCATTACTTGGTAGTATTCTTGCATTGCAGCCATATCTGGTTGACCGAGGGCTTTTTCATCAGAAGACTCCTCGGGAAGTTTTTCTTGGAATGCTTTTAAATCTTTGTTGATTGCTTTGGCATATTCTTTTCTGCAGTCAGTTTCTTGAAAACTAAACAAAAGTGCACCAACCGATATGATGGTAATAAATGAGAGTAAGTATTTTTTCATGATTGTGATTTTATTTAAGGACAAAGCTATTTATATTAAGGTTGTTTTACAACAATTGTTTTTTTTATTAAAACAAAAGCCCCAACTAAATCAATAGCTGGGGCTGTTTTCATATTTTAATATCTGGACTATGCCAAAAAGCTTAATAAAATACCAGCTGCTACAGCAGAACCAATTACTCCACTTACGTTAGGAGCCATAGCATGCATGAGAAGGTGGTTTGTAGGATCGTATTTTAAACCTTCATGTTGTACTACACGAGCACTATCAGGTACAGCACTTACACCAGCAGCACCAACAAGAGGATTGATTTTTTCACCATCTTTCAAGAATACATTCATGAATTTAGCGAATAAAATACCTCCAGCAGTTGCAATAATAAATGATGCAGCACCTAATCCGAAAATCATTAAAGATGTTCCTTTTAAGAATACAGTAGCTTGTGTAGAAGCTCCAACTGTTAATCCTAATAGAATAGTAACAATGTCGATCATAGGATTACGAGCAGTATCTGCAAGTCTTTTAGTTCTTCCACTTTCTTTTAATAAGTTACCAAAGAATAACATACCCAAAAGAGGTAATGAACTAGGAGAAATAAAACCTGTTAATAATAGTCCGATGATAGGGAACATAATCTTCTCTAACTTAGGTACAACTCTTGGAGGTTTCATTCTGATCACACGTTCATTTTTATTTGTCAAAAGACGCATAATTGGAGGTTGAATTACAGGTACTAAAGCCATATAAGAATATGCTGCAATAGCAATTGGTCCAATTAGGTTTAATACAGTTTCACCATTATATAAGTTAATTCCATTTGCCAATTTCGAAGAAAGGAAAATCGCAGTTGGTCCGTCAGCACCACCAATAATTCCAATCGCTCCAGCTTCAGGTGGGTTAAACCCAAGGAAAATAGCACCTAAGAAGGTGAGGAAGATACCAATTTGAGCGGCAGCTCCTAATAGCATTAATTTAGGATTAGAGATTAACGACGAGAAATCTGTCATAGCTCCAATACCTAAAAAGATAAGAGGAGGGTAGATACCTGCAGTTACCCCATAATAGAGATAATTCATTACACTACCTTCTTCATAAATACCTAATTTTAAGCCTACGCCTTCCATAAAAGGAATGTTACCTATAAGGATACCAATTCCAATGGGAATTAATAATAATGGCTCATAATCGTATTTAATAGCCAGGAAGATGAAAATTAATCCTACAAGAATCATCACTAAGTGACCAGCAGTAACATTGTTGAAACCAGAGTATTCGTAAAACTTCATTACTCCACCCATTCCAGACATTCCTGTTACGCTTTCTTCATCGTGACCCATATCGGAACTAACTCCGACACTATTCTCTACTTGAGAAGTTTGCTCCACATCGGTTGTTTTTTCATACAGTTTAAAACTGCTTGAAACCAATGCAATAATGGCAATTGCTCCTATTACTGTTAATAGTTTTCTTATAGCCATTTTTATTTCATTTCAAGTAAAACATGATCTTGAAGTACAGCTTCACCTGGCTGAACTTTGATAGAAGAGATGGTACCATCTTTTTCTGCTAATACTGTATTTTCCATTTTCATAGCTTCATAAACTAGTAAAGTATCGCCTTTTTTAACTTGTTGGCCTTCTTTTACCATTATGTTCATGATGTTACCAGGAAGCGGACATTTAACTTTCATGACTGCGCCACCGCCTTTTTTCTTAATTGTTTTGTGAGTTGGAACAGCCTGTCTTACCATTGTTGGTGTTTTAGTCTGACTCACTTCTCGGTCAAGTTCTACTTGGTAGGAAGTACCATTTACTTCGATATCGAAGATATTACCTTCAGTACCTTTAATATCTACTTCGTATTCGTTGCCTCGTATTTTGAATTTATATGATTTCATTGTTCAATTTTTAAAATCTTGAATTTAAACCTCCTTGAATGGTGTATATTTTAGAGTTCCATGGAGAATATCTTTTTGACAATTTTTTTGCAGTAATTTTACCGCTTTCAATGTCATGCTTTTCGTTCATGCAAAGAAATATAGCCATACTAATAGCTGCATTTACTTCTCCTGAATGACCAATTGTACTTTCTCCAGCGTCTACTTTACCTGCTTTTTTCATTCTTGAGCGGGTATACATATCCAGTAACTTAGGTAATGTAAGATATACTAAGAATAAGAAAATTAGTGCAGAAAGAACTATAAGGTATCCAATTAATGTAACTGTGATTCCAAAGTCCATGGTACTGTCAAGTAATATTAAATTTAGATGTTCCATTTTCTTAGTTTTTACAAAGGAATATTTCCGTGTTTCTTAGGAGGATTCATATCCTTCTTGTTTGTTAATGTTCTGAAAGCTCTAACAATTCTAAATCTAGTATTTCTAGGCTCAATAACATCATCAATATAACCGTATTTAGCAGCATTATAAGGATTAGCAAATTGCTCTTTATATTCTTCCTCTTTCTTAGCAGCATGTTTAGCAGCTTCTTCAGGAGTCATTTTCGACATCTTTCTACCTTCTAACACTTCTACAGCTCCTTTAGGACCCATTACAGCAATTTCAGCAGTTGGCCAAGCATAGTTAACATCGCCTCTTAGTTGTTTCGAACTCATTACATCATGTGCTCCACCATAAGACTTACGTAGTGTCACAGTAACTTTAGGTACTGTAGCTTCACCATAGGCAAACATTAATTTTGCGCCATGAGTAATGATACCTTCGTGTTCTTGCTTGCTACCAGGTAGGAATCCAGGAACATCAACTAAGGTTAAAATAGGAATATTAAAAGCATCACAAAATCTCACGAAACGAGCAGCTTTTCTACTAGCGTTGATATCTAAAACACCAGCTAAATAATTAGGTTGGTTAGCAACAACAGCTGTAGGATTTCCGTTCAATTTAACAAAACCTGTAATAATGTTTTTAGCGTAATGTCTTTGGAATTCGAAGAACTCATTATTATCTGCTAAACTCCAAATAACATCCTTCATTTCGTAAGGTTGATTTGGGTTTTCAGGAATGATTTCATTCAATACATCATCAATGCGGTCTAGAGGATCGTTACAAGAAGTTTGAATAGGATCTTCCATATTGTTATTTGGAAGATATTCCATCATCTTTCTAATTAACATCAAACCTTCCTCTTCATTTTCTGCTTTGTAATGAGCAACTCCAGATTTTGATGTATGAACATCAGCACCGCCTAGGTCGTCAACAGAAATATCTTCACCAGTTACTGTTTTTGTTACTTTAGGACCAGTAACAAACATATAACTTGATTCTTCACTCATAATTACAACATCAGTAAGAGCTGGAGAATAAACCGCTCCACCTGCACAAGGACCGAAAATTGCACTAATCTGTGGAATTACTCCAGAAGCCATAATGTTTCTCTGGAAAATTTCAGCATAACCAGCCAAACTGTTTACACCTTCTTGAATACGAGCTCCTCCTGAATCGTTGATACCAATTACTGGAGCACCTACTTTCATAGCCATGTCCATTACCTTACAAATTTTCTCAGCGAAAGTTTCTGATAAAGAACCTCCAAATACTGTAAAATCTTGTGAGTAAACATAAACTACTCTGCCGTCAATAGTTCCGTGTCCTGTTACAACACCATCTCCTAGGAAATGTTGCTTGTCCATATCGAAGTTAGTACTACGATGTGTTACAAACATATCAAACTCTTCGAAGCTACCTTCATCAAGCAAGATGTCAATTCTTTCACGGGCAGTAAATTTTCCTTTGGCGTGTTGAGAGGCTATTCTTTTCTCTCCTCCACCTAGGGCTGCTTCTTCCCGTTTTTTGATAAGTAAATCAATTTTATCTTGTATTGCCATTATATATGATTATTACAAATGAATGTTATTATTTTTTACCGCAAAACTCAGTAAGTACTCCGCCTGTAGATTTTGGATGTAAGAAACCAATTCTTAATCCTTCAGCTCCGCCACGAGGTTCTTTATCTATTAAACGAACGCCCTTAGCTTCTGCATCATTCAAAGCAGTAGCAACATCGTCCATTGCAAATGCTAGGTGGTGAATGCCAGGACCTTTTTTATCAACGAATTTAGCAACAGGGCTATCTTCAGCAGTTGCTTCTAATAATTCGATTTTAGTTTGGCCTACCATAAAGAATGCTGTTTTTACTTTTTGATCTGTAACTTCCTCTACAGCATAGCATTCTAATCCTAAAACTTCTTGGTAATATTTAATACTTTCCTCTAGGTTGCTCACCGCAATTCCTATGTGTTCGATGTGGGTTGGTTTCATATATTGAAATTTAATTTTATTACTATTATATAATCATGCAAAAGTATTCGTTTAGCTGTTAACTAAAAAACAATAAAAGCAAAAAATATCATCGTATTTTTTGCTTTGGACTTAAGTTTTTATATGCGAGAAAGTCTTTGAAATAGAGGTTGATACAAAATTAATTTGAACAAGTTTTAAATAAAATTAGCTCAGATTAGATTTTGTTAAATTAAATGAAGCATATTTATTTATGCTTGCATAATAATTGGAAGGTGAAAATGGTCGTATTCTCATTATTTAGAAGAGAGCTTTCTTTTGTTTTCATCTTTAGGTTTTGCCGTAAGGATGATAACTACTCCAATGGCTGGAGTTAAAAAAACACTCATAAGAAACACGCCCCAAAAACCAAGTTTTGTATTTTTTCCTATCAATCCAAAAACAATGGCTAGCATGAGATAAGTTGACCAAAAATATATACTATAATTCTCCATAAAGATAATGTTTAGGCTAAAATAATAAAAATTTGAATGCCCCCAACAACTATTGATTCTATATGTCTAGACTTCTCCCTGAAAATAGTGTATATGGCTGCTTTGTGCCTTTTTTGTATGCTATTCATTTTGTACTTTTGCAAAAAAAATAAAATAGTATGTTCGAAGAGAGAAAGAAGAGAACCGAAATATCGGAATTGGGTGAGTTTAGGTTGATTGAGATTTTGACAAAGAATTTTGACATTAAACAAGAGAGCACACTAACTGGAATTGGTGACGATGCCGCGATTCTGGGTTTTAAAGAAGATGAAAAAGTATTGGTTTCTACTGATTTATTGGTAGAGGGCATTCATTTTCATTTGTCTTATGTTCCTCTTAAACACTTGGGTTATAAAGCTGCAATTGTAAACTTTTCGGATATGGCTGCTATGAATGCTCTTCCTACACAAGTTACTGTTGGACTTGCACTTAGTAATCGCTTTTCATTAGAAGCTGTTCAAGAATTATACGAAGGAATTAAGCTGGCTTGCGATAAATATAATGTGGATTTAGTTGGTGGCGATACCACTAGTAGCACTACTGGCTTAGTCATTTCTATCACTGTTATAGGGAAAGCTAAAGAGGAGCGTATTGTTAAAAGATCTGGAGCCAAAGAAAAAGATTTATTGGTTACAACAGGAGATTTAGGAGCAGCTTACGCTGGTTTGTTATTGTTGGAACGAGAAAGAAAAGTGTTTGAGAAAACTCCGGAAATTCAACCTGAGTTTTCTGGTTTCGAATATGTGTTAGAACGCCAATTAAAACCCGAAGCTAGAGTTGATATAGTTAAAAAATTAGAAGAGTTGGACGTGATTCCAACTTCAATGATTGATATCAGTGACGGTTTAGGTTCTGAAATACTCCACCTATGTAAGGAATCAAAAGTAGGTTGCCACCTTTACGAAGATAAAATTCCTTTGGATGTTCAAACGCATCAGGTTTCTGAAGATTTTGGGATTCATCCAGCAACATTGGCATTAAATGGCGGTGAAGATTATCAGCTTTTATTTACTATTTCTCAAGATGATTACGCTAAATTGAAAGAAGATCCGTCATTTATCGTTATTGGTCATATGATGGATGAAGGTACCGGTGCGCAGATGATTACGGAAATAGATAAGGCGATTCCAATTAGAGCGCAAGGATGGGATGGTTTAAAAGGAGACAAATAGTAACTGCAAGAAAACTCTGTTAACTTCGTTATCAAAGCTTTCTTACAACCACTAAAAAATGATATTTTACTTGTCAGAACTAAATAGGTTTTCTCTATGAATGAAGCTCATGAAGCCATAAAAAAGCAAATCAAAACATTACCCCATCAACCTGGGGTTTATCAGTATTTTGATAAGGATGAGCAGATTATTTATGTGGGAAAGGCTAAGAATCTTAAGAATAGAGTATCTTCTTATTTTACAGGAATACAAAATCACAGCGGAAAACTAAAAGTCTTAGTTAAGAAGATTGTGAGTCTGAAATTTATTGTGGTAGAAACCGAACTGGATGCTCTTTTATTGGAGAATAATCTGATAAAAAAATACCAGCCTCGCTATAATATCCTCCTCAAGGATGATAAGACCTATCCTTGGATTTGTATAAAGAATGAGGCTTTTCCACGCGTGTTTTCTACCCGACAGAAATATAATGACGATTCCAAATATTTTGGGCCTTATGCATCTGGCAAGATGATGAAAACTATTTTGGAACTCATTCGTCAACTTTATCCCATTCGAACTTGTAGTCATCATCTTTCTCAAAAAAATATTGATGCAGGCAAGTTTAAAGTTTGCCTCGATTTTCATATCGGAAATTGTCTAGGTCCTTGTGTTGGAAAGCAAAGCCTAGAAGATTATGATGATAGTATCAAAGAAATTGCAAGAATTTTAAAAGGAAATATTGCCAGCTTAATTCAAGAGTTGAAACAGAAAATGATGACCTATGCCGAAGAAATGCAATTTGAAAAAGCACAATTGGTTAAGGAACGATTAGAAGTTTTAACCAACTATAGAAGTAAATCTATGGTGGTGAACCCCAACATGAAAAATGTGGATGTCTTTTCATTTATTGATGATGATGAGGCAGCTTATATAAATTTCTTAAAGGTGATTGATGGTGCAATTGTACAAACTCATACTCTCGAATTAAAGAAAAAATTAGAGGAGGGTCCAGTTCAGCTTCTTGAAATGGGAATTGCCGAAATTCGACAAACTTATGGTTTAGAAGCTGAGGAAATGTTATTACCTTTTGAAATAGGATTGGAGTTTAAAGGCATTAGTATTTCTATTCCTAAAATTGGAGATAAAAAGCATCTGTTGGAGTTGAGTGAGCGAAATGCCAAGTATTATCAATTGGACAAGAAAAAGAAGAAAGATCTGATAGATCCAGAGCGTCATGTAAAGAGAATTCTCGATAAAATGAAAGAAGAATTACGCATGAATGAGCTTCCTCGCCATATTGAGTGTTTCGATAATTCTAATTTTCAAGGAGATTATCCAGTAGCTGCCATGGTGATGTTCAAAAACACCAAACCTTATAAAAAAGGATATCGTCACTATAATATAAAGACTGTTGTAGGCCCTGACGATTATGCTTCTATGGCTGAAGTGATATATAGAAGGTATAAGAGATTGCAAGATGAGAATGCCGAAATGCCACAATTAATAGTGGTGGATGGTGGGAAAGGGCAATTGAGTGCTGCTGTTACTAGTCTTGATAGATTAGGCTTGCGTGGAAAAATCACTATTGTCGGAATTGCTAAAAGATTAGAAGAAATATATTTCCCGGGTGATTCGTTACCACTATATATTGACAAGAAATCTGAGACTTTGAAAATCATTCAACATACAAGAGACGAAGCTCACAGATTTGGAATCACTCACCACAGAAGTAAAAGAGATAAAGGAACCTTGAAAACATCTTTAACTGAGATTAAGGGAATTGGTCCTCAAACAGCTGAATTGCTTTTGACAAAATTTAAATCAGTGAAGAAGATAAAAGAACAAGACCTGAAAACTCTGGAAAAAGAAATAGGCTTATCAAAAGCTCAATTATTGATAGAATACTTTAAAACACATTAAATGAAAGTCTTATTTATAGATACTACCCACGAAATCCTTCCTCAAAAATTAGAGGAAATGGGTTTTCAATGCGATTATTTTGCAGATTATAAATACCAAGATTATTTGAATAGCATTGATAAGTATGATGGTGTGGTAATCAGGAGTAAAATAAAGATGGACAAACCTATTCTGGAGAAAGCCAAAAAGCTCAAATTTATCGGTAGAGTAGGAGCAGGAATGGAGAATATAGATGTGAAATTTGCAGAATCATTAGGGATAGCTTGTTTGAATTCTCCTGAAGGAAATCGAGACGCTGTTGCTGAGCATGCATTGGGAATGATTCTAGCTTTAAGAAACCATCTAGTAAGAGTGAATAAGGAAGTAAGAAATGGAATCTGGATTAGAGAGGAAAACCGCGGCTTCGAATTGAAAGGAAAAACCTTAGCTATCATCGGTTATGGATTTATGGGCAAAGCTTTTGCTCAACGACTTCAGGGTTTCGAAATGAAAGTAATTGCCTACGATAAATACAAAACTGGCTTTTCTGACGAATATGTTCAGGAAGTAGAATTAGAGGAGGTTTTTAAACAAGCTGATATCATTAGTTATCACGTGCCTTTAACTACCGAAACTCGTTATATGTTTAATGCTGAGTTTATTTCTCAAATGACTCGTCCGTTCTATCTTATCAATACAGCTCGTGGACCTGTAGTACAAACTGAAGCATTGATGAATGGTATTGAAGCTGGACAAGTTTTAGGAGCCGCTTTAGACGTTTTGGAATACGAAGGGGTATCTTTCGAAAAGCTGAAAGAAGAAGATTTACCAGAGAGTTTCCAAAGATTAGTATCCTCTGATCAAGTATTATTGAGCCCACATATTGCTGGCTGGACTGTGGAGTCTAATGTTAAATTATCATCCTTTATTGTAGAGAAAATAGCTGCATTAAATTTAATCTAGTTTTGCTTTTTCTCTAGTAAGCACTAGTTTCCTTATATTGATTGTACTGATTTTAAATAGCTGTTGAGCTCATCTTTTCTATCCTTGCTTATATCGTCAAAAAACCTATTTTTGTGCTTCGTCAATTATATATTTTAAATACAATACTTATGAAGAAGATATTAGTGCTTGTACTAGTGGCTTTTACGGTGGTTTTTTCAAGTCACCAGGCTTCCGCTTGTACCAATTATTTGATTACCAAAGGTGCCTCAACTGATGGTTCTACTATGGTTAGTTATGCTGCCGATAGTCATGTATTATATGGTGAATTATACCATTGGCCTGCTACTACTTGGGCAGATGATGCCAAACTAGATGTTTATGAGTGGGATACAGGAAAGTATTTAGGAGAAATTAAACAAGCTGCTAGAACTTATAATGTAGTAGGTAATATGAACGAATTCCAGTTGGCTATTGGAGAAACTACTTATGGTGGCCGTTCGGAATTACGTGATCCAAAAGGAATTATGGATTATGGTAGTTTAATTTATATCACTTTACAAAGAGCGAAAAATGCTCGTGAAGCTATCAAAACTATTGCTGGTTTAATGGCTGAGTATGGCTATTATAGCTCTGGTGAATCATTTTCTATTTCTGACCCTAATGAGGTGTGGATTATGGAATTGATTAGTAAAGGTGCTGATAATAAAGGTGCTGTATGGGTGGCTCGTCGTATTCCTGATGGATATGTTTCTGGTCATGCTAATCAAGCACGTATCACTACTTTCCCATTAAGCGATGGTAAAACTTCTATTTCTTCTGATGAAATGGATATGATTTTCAATAAAGAAGTGGAAAATATTTATGCGGCAGATGTAATTTCTTTTGCACGCGAAAAAGGATACTTCACAGGAGAAGACAAGAACTTTAGTTTCTCAGATACTTATGCCCCAGTTGATTTTGGCGGTGCTCGCTTCTGTGAAATCCGTGTATGGTCAATGTTTAACGAAATTACTGACGATGCCAATAACTATTGGGAATATGTAAAAGGTAATATTGAGCATGGTAAGAAATTAGCCAATGGCGATGAGAATAAAGATGCTTATGCTACAAATAGAATGCCTTTATGGGTGAAGCCTAATAGAAAAATCTCTGTTCAAGATATGATGTTTTTTATGAGAAATCATTTAGAAGGAACTGAATTAGATATGAGTAAAGATTTAGGTGCAGGTGCACATGCTAATCCTTACCGTTGGAGACCTTTAACTTGGAAAGTAGATGGAGAAACATATTGTAATGAGCGTGCTACGGCAACTCAGCAAACTGGATTCTCTTTTATCTCTCAAAGTCGTGATTGGTTACCAGATCCAGTTGGTGGAATTATCTGGTGGGGAGTAGATGATGCTTCAAGTTGTGTTTATGTTCCTTTATATTCTAGTATCACAAAAGCACCTCGTACTTTCGAAAGAGGAAATGGTGCAATGATGGTTTGGTCTGATGATGCTGCTTTCTGGGTATTTAACCAAGTAACAAACCTAGCTTATACTCGCTATGATGTAATTCATCCTGAGGTAGAGAAAAAACAACAGATGTTCGAAGATCAATTTGTAATGCATACTTCTATGGTGGATCAAAGAGCGGTTGCTTTATATGAAAAGAATCCTCACGATGCAGCAGAATATTTAACTCATTATTCTTGTTCACAAGCTGATATGGTTACTTATGCGTGGAAAGATTTTTATAAATACTTATTTATGAAATATATGGATGGAAATGTGAAGACTGCGAATCCTGGTCATCAAAATCCAAATATGGCTCAGCCAGGTTACGGCGACAAATGGTATAAAAGAATTGCTGACGAAACAGGTGATAAATTAAAAATGCCAGCTAGTAAAGGACATTAATCTTTATACAAGCTAAAACAAAAGCGGCCCGAAATTATTCGAGCCGCTTTTGTTATTTATAGAATATGCTATGACAACCGGTTGAATATGATCAGCAAAATGGTGATGATAACAAGGATAGAACCCAATATTGCTACATAAGGAAAGAGCCTATATTCTCTAAACTCGCTAATGTCTTCAAATTGCACATCAGAATCGGGACCTTCTAGCCTAATGTTATCAAATTGCTTTTGATGTTTTGTATAGTCCTCAACAAAAGAGTCAATTACTTGATTTAGGTTTTTATCTTGGAGATGGTCTTTTCCTCTTTTTATCAGGATTAAAAACTCATCAACATTTTCTTTTTGAAGCACCAAACCAATATTCCCAAAGTAAATCACATTGAACAACAATTCTTGTTCACCATCAAAAATTAGCATGGAATTAGATAGGATCAGTAATTCCCAAGTACCTTTTTTAACGATCCCTTCTTTAACAACTAATAATTCTTTTTGTTCTTCTCTAAAGATAAATGTAGTTACTTTATTATCATTATTAGGACTATAGCTTATCCAACTAAATCCTAATAGTTTAACGAGATCAACACTATTATGGTTTAGTTTATTCAGTTTTGAAAACTGAGATTTGACTGTCTCAGATTGGTTAATCAATTTGTGGTCTATATACATTTGTTTAAATTATTCTAACTTGACAAATATAAATATTTATTGATGTATGGAATAATTGTAATGTGAAGTATTTGTTTTTTTATTTGAGGTATGTTATTAAGCAGGTTGGTTCCTTTATTATTTCATTAATTTCCAATGCTTGAAATAAAAAAATCAAGATTATTGGAATTTCTTAACAAAAACTGATAGAGGATAGCAATAAAAATCTAATTTTGCGGATTATGCAAAACCATTTTGGCGATATATTATCCAAGGTAAACTTACCCAAAGATCTTAAGAATCTTTCTGAGGAAGAATTACAAATTTTAGCTTCTGATGTAAGAAGATGTATAATTGATGTGGTGGCAACCAACCATGGTCATTTGGCATCTAGTTTGGGAGTAGTTGAATTGAGTATCGCATTACATTATGTATTTAATACCCCTTATGATAAACTAATTTGGGATGTGGGACATCAGGCTTATCCTCATAAGATTTTAACAGGCCGAAAAAATGAGTTTCATACCAACCGAAAACTAAATGGGATTTCTGGTTTTCCTAAAATGAGTGAAAGCGAATATGATGCATTTGGAGTAGGGCATTCATCAACCAGTATTTCCGCAGCACTTGGAATGGCTGAAGCTTCACGATTAAAAGGTGAAAACGATCGTCAGCATGTAGCAATCATTGGAGATGGTTCCATGACGGCAGGGATGGCTATAGAAGGATTAAATAATGCAGGGGTGAGTAATTCCAATATATTGGTTATTTTAAATGATAATGGAATTGCTATCGATCCAAGTGTGGGGGCCATTCATAAATACTTAACAGATATTTCAACATCTAAAACTTACAATAGGTTGAAAGATGATATATGGAATATGTTAGGGAAAATGGATAAAGTTGGACAGACTTCTCAGAAAATCGTAAGTAAAATCGATTCGGCTATAAAAACTACTCTCCTTAAGAGTAGTAATATGTTTGAGTCGATGAACTTTAGATATTTTGGACCTGTAAATGGGCATAATTTACCTCGATTAGTTAAAGTGTTGGCTGATTTAAAGGAAATTCCTGGACCTAAAGTATTGCACATCATAACAACGAAAGGAAAGGGTTTGGCCACTGCCGAGCAGGATCCAATTACCTTTCATGCTCCTGGTACATTTGATAGAGAAACAGGTGAGTTAATTAAAAGCAAGAATCAATCTGAGCCACTTCCTCCAAAGTTTCAAGATGTTTTTGGGAAAACATTATTGGAATTGGCTGAGAAAGATGAGCGGATAGTAGGGGTAACACCTGCTATGCCAACAGGATCTTCTTTTAACTTTATGATGGATAAGTTTCCAGAAAGAGTTTTTGATGTTGGAATTGCAGAGCAGCATGCGGTAACTTTTGCTGCTGGAATGGCCAGTTCAGGAATGATTGCTTTTTGTAATATTTATTCGTCTTTTATGCAGCGAGCTTATGATCAGGTTGTTCATGATGTAGCCCTTCAAAAGTTACCGGTTGTTTTTTGTTTAGATAGGGCAGGATTGGTAGGTGAGGATGGACCTACTCATCATGGAGTATTCGATTTGGCATATTTTAGAGGTATTCCGAATATGGTAGTTGCGGCTCCAATAGATGAGTGGGAACTTAGGCATATGATGAATACGGCAAAAGACTATAATGAAGGACCATTTTCAATTCGTTATCCTAGAGGACGTGGCTCTAAAGTTGATTGGGCCTGTGAAATGGAATCTATAGAAATTGGAAGAGGCCGTCAATTAAGAGAAGGAGACGATATTGCAATTTTGAGTATCGGAACTGTTGGGGCAGAAGTCTTAGAGTCAATCGAGCAATTAGAGTCAAACAAGAAACCCGCTGTTTACGATCTTCGTTTTCTGAAACCAATAGATGAAGAATTAGTAAAAAGTGTTTTTGAAAAATATGACAAAATCATCACTATAGAAGATGGAGCGTTAATTGGTGGACTGGCATCAACTATTTCTGAGTTACAAAGCAAATATCAGTATAAAGGACAAATAAAAAACCTCGGAATCACCGATGAATTCATTGAACATGGAAAGCCTGAAGAACTAAAAGCCATTTGTGGATACGATTCTAAAGGAATTATAGCTAGCATTCAGTCTTTTTATTAAATTCGCCCTAAAGTTTTAGGATGAATCCATATAGATATTCGAATTTTGTTTTCTTTTTTGCATTTTTATTACTTCTTATTAGTGGTAGTACGTCAGTTTTTTCCCAAGAATCTATAAATTGGTCAGCTGAAAAGCCTCTTATTGTCATGAAGGGTATAGAAGCTGAAATACCAATAAAAGTTAATTCCAAGCAAGCATTTCTTGATGTAAAAGTAAATGGAGAAGCTCAACAGCTGGAAATATTGAATGGATATGCTCATCTTCCTATTAAAATAGATGTGGAATCTATCATTAAGCTAGAATCTTCCTATGGAGTTATTGAGATGGAAATAGATCCCATTCCTTTATGGTTTAGTGTTATCCCTCCTTTGATAGCCATTTTTGTAGCCTTAGTATTTAAGGAGGTTTTTACTGCTTTATTTATGGGGATTTTTATTGGAACCACCACAATTCATTATTTTTATGGAGAATCATTCTTTGCAGCCCTTTATAAAGGTTTTTTCAGCATCATTACCGAATACATCATTGGAGCATTAAACAACTCAGGACACCTCTCAATCATAGTGTTTTCTATGCTGATTGGAGGAATGGTTCATATCATTACAAAAAATGGCGGAATGGCTGGTGTTGTTGCTTTTTTAAGTCAATATGCCAAAACTAGAAAATCAGGTCAATTTATAACTTGGCTGTTGGGAATATCAATTTTTTTCGATGATTATGCCAATACACTAGTGGTTGGTAATACTATGCGTCCAGTAACAGATAAACTAAAGGTTTCCAGAGAAAAACTAGCCTATTTGGTGGATTCCACTGCGGCACCAATAGCATCAATAGCTTTAATCACCACATGGGTAGGAGCAGAGTTGAGTTATATTCAAGATGGGATTCGTCAATTGAATATTGATGAAACTCCCTACATGGTGTTTTTAAACTCTTTGCAGTATGCTTTTTATCCAATATTTACACTTGGTTTTATTCTAATGGTTATATTTACAGGTCGAGATTTTGGTCCGATGAGAAAAGCTGAAATAAAAATCAAATCCTTGAAGCTTGAGGAGGTTGAAAACGAAGCTTCAACAGATGATTCTTATCAACCAAAAAAAGGGGTGAAACCAAAGGCTTTTAATGCGTTAATCCCAGTCTTTGTTGTTGTTTTTGGTACGATTGCAGGTTTGGTAATAACTGGTCTCGAATCGTCTAGTTGGAAAAGTGAAGTTGGTTTTTGGCGTAATTTAAGCGGTGTAATTGGGGGAGCTGATTCATATACTGCTTTATTGTGGTCTTCATTAGCCGGAGTTTTTGTTGCTGTAGGCTTAAGTGTTTCTCAAAGATTACTTAATCTAAAGGAAAGTATGGATAGTATGGTAGATGGTTTTAGGATTATGTTGACTGCAATCTTAATTCTTACACTAGCTTGGGCATTGGCAAGCTTAACTGAGCATATACATACTGCAGAGTTTATCTCAGGAAGCTTAATTGATTTGCAAATAAGTCCTTATTTAATTCCTACGTTGGCATTTGTTTTGGCTGCATTAGTAGCTTTCTCCACAGGTTCTTCTTGGGGGACTATGGCTATTCTTTATCCACTGATGTTACCTGCTGTTTGGTTGTTATCTAAAAATGCAGGATTACCATATGGTGAATCTTTATCGGTTTTTCATAATGTAGTATCAGTTATTCTTGCAGGGTCAGTAATGGGAGATCATTGTAGTCCTATTTCAGATACAACAATCATGAGTTCTTTGGCTAGTCAATGTAATCACATAGAGCATGTGAGGACACAATTACCTTATGCCTTATCTGTAGGTTTGGTTTCTTTATTATTGGGAACACTGCCAGCGGCATATGGATTCCCTGTTATTTTATCCTACATTTTGGGCTTTAGCATATTGTTTTTAATAATTAGATTTTTTGGAAAAACTACTTAATTCTATTACAAGATCAATTTATGGAAATTTAGTTATTATTGCCAAATGCTATAATTAATGTAGTTGATAAATAAAAATCGTTAATATTAGGATACTAACCCGGCATGTAATTCTGAATTCCAATCAAAACTCCAACTAAAATAATAAGGATAATTATCGATACTTTATACCATAACACAACTTGTCCCTTTTTATCAGAACGCATGTGATTGCAAATGTTGCCAAGAAGGTGGTTAATCCTAATTAAAGCAGTGTCGCCTTTGATAACATAATCGTAGGCCCCATTTTTCATGGTCTCAATTGCTACATTAATATCATCAGATGCTGTGAGGAAAATATTTTGTGTACTAGGACTAATTTCTTTTATTCTTTTTAATACATCTAATCCTGTTGTTTTGCCACCTAAATGATAATCTAGTAAACTGATGTCTGGTTTTTTCTCTTTAACGGCCTCGATGATATCTTTAGCGGTACTAAAGGATCTAACATTTTTATAGCCTTGTTTTTCTAAATCATGAGAAACTACTTTAAGGTAGATTAAATCATCATCTACAAAGTAGATCAATGTATTCTCGTCAGATTTGTTCTTTAAATTGTTCGGTTCCATATTAATCTTTTTTATGTAAATATAATAAAACTATTTTTTATAAGCTAGTCTATTATTAAAAAAAAGAATCTTCCAATGGGATGTAATAGATTAGAATAGAGTAGGAAGTTTGATTTTCCAATTACGCTCGTTCGATAGAAGTGATAGTTTATTCGAAATACCCATACGTTTGTTCATTGGCGAAGACAAAACAAAATGAATCTATTACATTTGTTCCCGAAAGTGATTCCTATATCACTTTATCCTTATTGATGTAACACAAAGGAATAAATCTCATCTTCCATTCCTTAGCAAGCTTTTCCTCAAAGAGCTTGCTTTTTTTATGTGTTTTTTAGGATTCCTATTAATACTAAAGGGTATTTATTCTTTTCTATACGATTGATGTTTACTTAAAAAAGGTAAGCGTTAAATCAACTAACCCGATCATTTAATAGCTTAGATTCAAAAAATGCATTCTGAGTTTGTTCTTTTTCTTTTTTTTAAGCCAACAAGGCTGTTATTGCGCATTGTAAAACGAGTATTGTTGTTGTCGCGTTAAATTCTGTTTTTGGCGAAAAAAAAGACCATCCTTACTTCAGTAAGAATGGTCTTTTATATAAATATTACTTAGATTAAGCTAAGGCAAAACGTAAGAAATTAGAAACAGTTAAATCTTTGTCTAAGTTTTTAGCATAAGTTTCAACATCTATCTTAGAGTCTTTAATGAAAGCTTGACTTAATAAAGTGTTTTCTTTGAAGAATTTGTTTAGTTTACCAGTAGCAATTTTTTCAAGCATAGCTTCTGGTTTACCTTCAGCACGAATTTGGTCTTTAGCAACTTCAAGTTCTCTTTCGATAACTGTTTTGTCTACTAAATCTCTATTTAAAGCAACAGGGTTCATAGCAGCAACTTGCATAGCGATATCTTTACTAACTTCGTCAACACCATCAACGCTTTTAGACATTTCTACAACAGTAGCTAGTCTGTTACCTGGGTGAATATAAGTTTTAAGGTAAGCACCATTTAAAGCACCATATTTTCCTAGTTCAATTTTCTCACCAATTTTACCAATTTGGTCAGTGATAAGAGCTTCAACTGTTTGTCCGTCAATTGTTAAAGCTAGAACTGCTTCAGCAGAATCAGCTTTGTTTTCAATTGCAACATCTAAAATTGACTTAGCAAAAGCAACAAAATCATCATTTTTAGCTACGAAATCTGTTTCGCAGTTAATCATAACAACAGCACCAAAAGAATTATCAGCATTAGTTCCTGATAAAATAGCACCTTCAGCAGCATCACGATCAGAGCGTTTTGCAGCTACTTTTTGTCCTTTTTTACGTAGGTAGTCAATTGCTTTTTCGATATCACCATCGTTTTCAGCGAGGGCATTCTTGCAATCCATCATACCAGCTCCAGTTTGCTTTCTAAGCTTATTTACTTCAGCAGCAGTAATCTTTGCCATTTTTTTTTGTATTAAATATTATTAATTTTATTACTCTTCAGACTATTTAGAAAGTCTTTTTCTTGGTTTCTTCTCACCAGATTCTTCAGCACCTTCTGATTTGTTAGCAGCGTCAGGAGCTGATTTCTCAGTTTTCTTAGCTTGTTTTGCTGCTTTTTCTTCAGCTTGGTTCTTTTCTCTTTCCATTTTTCTTTCAGTAAGGCCTTCTTCAATACTCTTTGTTAAATACTCAACAATAGTAGAGATTGATTTTGAAGCATCATCATTACCTGGGATAGGGAAATCGATAAGAGTAGGATCTGTGTTTGTATCAACAATTGCGAAAGTGGGTATGTTCAATTTTCTAGCTTCTGCAACAGCAATGTGCTCTTTGTTGATATCAACGATAAATACCGCTGAAGGTAATTTATTTAAGTCTTGAATACTACCAAAGTTCTTTTCTAACTTTTCTCTTTCACGGCTAATTTGAAGTCTTTCTCTTTTTGATAAGTTCTTATACTGAGGTGTAGAAGCCATCTTATCAATAGTTGTCATTTTTTTAACTGCTTTACGAATGGTAACAAAGTTTGTTAGCATTCCACCAGGCCAACGTTCTGTAACATAAGGCATGTTAGTTTTTTTAACGTGCTCAGCTACAATTTCCTTAGCTTGTTTTTTTGTGGCAACGAAAAGGATTCTTTTTCCGCTTTTGGCAATTTGTTTCATGGCATGAGCTGCCTCTTCTAATTTTGCCTGTGTTTTGTAAAGGTCGATGATATGGATACCATTTTTTTCCATAAAGATATATGGAGCCATACTTGGGTTCCATTTTCTTCTAAGGTGTCCGAAATGAACACCAGCATCGAGTAATTGATCAAAAGATACTTTTTCCATCTTTAATTTTTGTTTACATTCTTTAATTCTCAACCAAAAAGTAGTCCTTTGAGGAGTCTTATTGATTTAGATACTAAACAATATTTGATAATAATATTAACGTTTACTGAACTGGAATTTCTTACGAGCTTTAGGCTGACCTGGCTTCTTACGTTCCACCATACGAGGGTCTCTTGTCATTAAGCTCTTAGTCTTTAATTTAGCACGGTTTTCTTCGTCGAATTTAACCAATGCACGAGCAATACCTAAACGTAATGCTTCTGCTTGACCATTGATTCCACCACCATCTAAATTGGCAACTACGTCAAATCTGTCAGCTAATTCTGTAAGTTCCAAAGCCTGACGAACTACATATTGTAGTGTACCAGTTGGGAAATACTGTTTGTAATCTCTTTTGTTAACAGTAATTTGACCATTACCTTCTTTGAGATATACTCTTGCGATAGCTTTTTTTCTTCTACCTAGTGAATTAATAACTTCCATGACTACAGAATTTCATTTAAATTAATTTTTTTGGGATTTTGTCCTTCATGAGGATGTTCGTTGCTAGCATATACATGGAGATTCCTGAATTGCTGAGCTCCCAATTTATTTTTCATCAACATGCCTTTAACAGCTTTTTCAACCATGAAAAATGGCTTTTTTTCCATCATTTCTCTGGCTTTCATAACAGTTTGACCACCTGGATATCCTGAGTGACGGATATAGGTTTTTTGGTCCCACTTTTTACCGTTTAAAACAAATTTATCTGCGTTGATAATAACAATATTATCTCCACAATCTACGTGAGGGGTATAGTTAACTTTGTGTTTACCTTTTAAAAGGTAAGCTACTTTTGAAGCTAATCTTCCCAAAACCTCATTCTCTGCA
This sequence comes from Bacteroidales bacterium, assembly GCA_016744655.1. Taxonomy (GTDB): domain Bacteria; phylum Bacteroidota; class Bacteroidia; order Bacteroidales; family UBA12170; genus UBA12170. Next base: position 26,508 of record JADGDY010000041.1, read on the forward strand.
TCAATGAGAAGCCATTCTTTAGTAACGGTCTCTTTGTTTGCACTTACTGTTTTGTAACTTAAAGTATTCATTTACAATTGTTTTACTTAATTGAACATATCCATTTTCAAAATGGGCTGCAAAAATATAAACAATTTCTTGTTTAACCAAATTTATATCAAGCTTTTAGGCAATTGGTGTGAAGCAATCCAATTAGCCTGTTGATACCTTTGTTTTGCTAAGCTTCGTCTTTAAACGAATATGGTCAGGGTTCTAATTAAAAATTTTAATAAATTAATAATCAGGGGTGTTGTTGTACTAAGGGCGGCAAAATTACGCTTTATTTTAATATACAAAATGAAATAAGGTTAATTTTAGTGAAGTTTTTCAAAAAGACCATAACGTATCGGATTGTTAGGGCGTGCGGAGATATTTATTTCATGTATTTTGAAGGTTTCTTTACCTTTATTCCAAATGTAATGATTGAAAGTACACTCATTCCAATCTTCAAGATTTACTAAAATTTTAGTATCTACACTTTGGATTGCTGTGAAGTGTCCTTTTTGTGAGCTTGGTATTAATGGTTTTGGTGCACCTCTCCATATTTTTTCACCTGAAGCTTTTATAATGGTGCTTACCAAAAGTAATTCTTTTGGAATAGTATCACAAATCACATCAGCGATAATTTCTATGACTACTCCATTATCAATGTTTAAGTACTTTATTGAATCGGAATAACTTAAACCCCACTCATCTTTCTCGTTAAACTGATAGGCTGAAACACCTATGGTATCTTTTGAAAACCTATCGTTACTATATTTCCAATTCTTATTAATAGATTTCTCTGAGAAATTTGTTAAAACTAAATTCTCTTTTGGGCTTGCAATTGGAGTTTTACTAAAAAGGTAGTTTTCCATAGTATAAACAAATTCTTGTTTTATCAAATATGGATAAGACTGTTGAATTATAGGAATATACTCTGTTGGTAAGCCAGATGTTAAGATATAGTTTCCTGGTTGATGGGTAACAATACTATCAAATTGGAATGGAGTTAGTCCTTTATTGTAGACATTATAAAATAAAGGTTCTGTAATTTCGTATTTGTCAAAATAATAAACTTGGTAATCTTCAATTGTATTAAATAGAGTAAATGTTTCTCCTTGATTAAGTTTGTTTTGCTGTTTTAACATGCTTGCAGTAATGTCAAAGGGCTGTTTAAATATAATATCATAGTGCTTCCTATTGCCGATCAAAGTAAATACGTTAATGATTATTATGAAGGTCAGAATAGGATAAAATGACCACCATTTTAGTTTTTCTATTCCTGAGCCAATAAGGAGCAAAAGATATGGAAAACTAAAAATGAGTAAGGAATACTGAATCACAGGGTTCACATAAAGAGAATATCCTAATCCAATGATTAATGGTAATGAAAACCAAATAAAGAGGAGGGTGTATTTTGTAATCTTTCTATCTTTATATTTGTCTTGTCCTTTAAATATTGAAAAGACAAGAAGAGCTCCAACGAGTATTAAAATAGTTTGTGAGTATTGGAAAGCCCAATCGATAAAAGCAAGCGGAAAATCCAGTTCTGGACTTGCTAGCCACATCCCTTCTCCTCCAACACCTCCAACACCAAGTTGATGTATGAAAACAGGCATATGAGGAAGATATAAGGCGAATATTAGAAGTCCAGAAATAATGTATTCTTTTACTTGGGATTTATTTATGGTAAACAAACCAGAAAACCCTACAATTGCAGCAAATAGTAAACTAAAATGATGATTATAGGCTGAAAGAGCAGCAAATACAATAAAGCCAGCTAAGTATTTCTTTTGTGGAGTATGAAACATATACAAACTCCAATAGTGAACCATAAGCAAGCTTAAGAATAGTCCACTAGTATATGGACGAGCAATTGGGCTATACAAAATAAAATATTGCAAAGTAGCCATGAAACTGGCTGCCAATAATCCACTCTTTTCACCAAACCAATTTAGTCCAATCTTATATATTACATAAACTGAGGCTAAACCCATTAAGTTGAAAGGAAGTTTGACAATCCATTCAGTTTTTCCAAATAATTGAGTCCAATAGTACAAAAATGTTTGAACCCCAGCAGGGTGACCATCTGGTTTAATTCCATTTTCAATGAGGTCAGAGAAGTTGTCAAACTGTAATCTGCTCAAGGCACTTAGTTCATCCCACATATATGGAAGGTGAAAAAAGTTGTAGAAACGTAAAAGAGCAGCAATAATTATTATTATAATTAAACTGATTTGAAACTGGAATTTATTGAGCCACATAGTGCAAATGTAAAATAAAAAGGAGAAGACAGATGCCTTCTCCTAATTTGTTAAATATCTATTTGTGCTTAATTGAGTTCTAAATTAGTACTCCCAATTTCTTCTCCGTTGGCAAATACCGTTATTTCATAAACACCTGTTTGCATTTCAATATTCTCATATTTCTTTAACCATCTTAAGCATAACTGACGAGCTTCATTATCATATTCTACTAGTTCAAATATAGAATATTGAATTTGTTCACCTTTATAATCAAATACATAATCTTCAGCTACACCTGGGGTTAGTATTTTATGATCAGGACGTGCAATTCTCACATAAACTTCTTTCTGTCCTGGTTCAACAACTACATTCTTTCCTAAAGTAAAACATACTTCTATGATATCTGTTCTTCGGGCTTTAGTACTTGGTTTTTCTTTGCCAGTCTTTTTTAAATATATTGAGCTTGCAGAAATGTTATAAGCTTTTAAAACACTGGCTTCAACAATTTTGTCGTTAAGCTGTGCTTTTTCTTTGTTGAGGTTTTTATTTATAGCTTTCTCTTCATTATAACGTGCTTTAATCTCTTTGTTTTCTTCAACAAGTTCAGTATTCACAGTATATAAAGAATCCATTTGACTAACGTATGTTCTTGCAACTACTCTTAATTTGTCAAGCTTTTTCTTGACTTTATAAAACTCCCATTTGTAGTTTAATAAATTTTTAATCTCTTTAGCATTAGCTACGATAAGACTATCTTTAATAGAAAGACTATCACTGAGTTCACCATATTCTGTTTTAATTCTATCGTGTTCAAGCATCAGCGTTTCTAATTCATTCTCTAACTCTACTTTCATAATTGCTTTCTCTTGTTCGAGCTGATCAAGATCAGCTTTTACCGAACTATTATTCCAAGCAAAATATGCGGCAGCTGCAATTGCTATAACTGCTAAGGCTATCCAAACGAATTTCATATTATTGGATCCTTTTTGTGTTGGTGTAGGTGTGTTTTGCGCCTCCATATGGTGTTATTTATGATTCCTTAAGTATAAAACTATTTTTTATTTATTTTATTTTGCAAAGATACTGAACCTTAACAAATTTTATCATTTTAATTTACATTAGCCAATTCTGAGACCAGAATCTAGAAGTATTCTATATGTAGTAATAAATACAATGGCAAAGATGACGATTCTATATGATAATTGGATTTTAATATCTCCTTCTTCAAAATAGTATTCTTGATAATATTTGTTTAGAATTAAGGGTGGAAGAATCATGAAAATCATTGATATGTTTACCAGTGTATCGTAATAAAGAGCTTCAGGCTGGGTGATTAGCCAAATTAAAACTGTTCCTAATATATAAGGAATTAAAACTTGGCTAATAATAAATATTGGTCGATTATGTGGTTTAGAATAATTATAGTAGGAGTTGGCTGACATGATCCAATATTTTGTTGAAATAGTTCCAACTACAACGGAACTCATAATAATCAGTAAGGACATAATCAATTTACCAGTATCTGAATAATACATGTACATGATGACATAGCCTAATCCTTTTCCTAATAAGTTACCTATTAAAATCCCACCAATAAGCTGATTTGAGCCATGGAGAATAGCCCAGAGGAGAAGGGTTTTAAGAATTCCTGTTTCTAAATAAACAATACTGTATATAATCAGGCTGAGGATGGCAATTAAAAGTGCAACAATGGGCCCTGTAGCAAAGATAGTTTTAATAGAGTCAGCATACCAAGCATCGTAATCTACTAGGAACTCTATATTGTAATAATAGACCACAGTTTTGTAATCGAATAATAAAGATGTGGTGGCCATGCTTAAATTAGAGAAGAACTCAATAAAGAAATAGCTCATTAAAAATAGCAACAAGGATTGTGTGCTAATGGTAAGCTGATCTTTTTCGAATATTTGAGACCATAGTGATGGTCCTTTCTTTTTTCTGGGAGGAAGTCCTTTACCAGTTAGAAAGTTGACAATAATAATTCTGTTTCTTTTCAAAACAAATCTATAAAGTCTTTTTTTTCGGTATTTTTGAAAAGCTTTCTCTTTCTTTTTGCGCTCTTTTAGTTCGACTTGTCGTGGGTGCTTGGTTCTTTTCTTAAAGAACCCTTTAAAATAAGCTTTGTATAAGCGGGTTTTTTTTCTTCTTTGCCACTCGTCTAACCTTCTTTGTTCTTTGATTGCTGCTTTTGCTCGAGAACTAATTTTGCCTCTTTTAAACAAGCTTTTAGCAACTACTTTTATTTTGCGCCAGAGTTTTTTCCTACGGAAGTTTTTTTCCTTATTACGCTCCTCTTTTTTTCTTTTTTTTCGATTTTTCTCTTCTTGTTTCCGTTTCTTTTTGGCTCGATTAAGAAATCGATAGATTCTCCAAAGTCTTTTCCATAGAGGGTAAGTGATTTTTTTTTCACTAGAGAAGTTCAGAAATGAGAAATCAATAATTAGCATCCCAATAATTTGGATGTATATATAAGGATATGGAATGCTAACTTGTTTCAATGTGATTGCGAATTTATAAAAAAAGCTCGTAACAATACTATTACGAGCTTCTTCGAAAAATGTTTTAATTAAAACATATTATTTTACGGCCATGGCTTTAAATGTTGTTTCATATACTCCCGTCTCTAGCTTTTTCTTCACTTCACTAAAACACTTAATGGTATAATCTACATCCTCTAAAGTATGAACTGCAGTTGGGATTAATCGTAATAAAATCATTCCTTTTGGAATAACAGGATAAGCCACAATAGAACAGAAAATACCATAGTTTTCTCTAAGATCTGCTGTGATTTGCGTAGCTTCAGGAACACCACCCTTAAGCATTACTGGAGTTACAGGAGATTCTGTATCACCTAAGTTGAAACCATTGTCTTTTAATCCTTTTTGTAAAGCATTAACGATAGTCCAAAGTTTATTTTTATGTTCTTGACTTTCTTTAATCATATCTAGTCGCTTAATAGCACCAATTACCATAGGCATTGGTAATGATTTAGCGAAGATTTGAGAACGCATATTGTATTTTAAGAATTTGATCATTTTGGCATCACCAGCTACAAAACCACCAATTCCAGCCATTGATTTAGCAAAAGTACCAAAGTATACATCAATTTCATCTTGACATCCGAGGTGTTCACCAGTTCCTGCTCCAGTTTCTCCCATAGTTCCAAAACCATGAGCATCATCAACCAATAAACGGAATTGATATTTTTTCTTAAGTTCTGCGATTTCTTTTAATTTACCAAGGTCGCCTGCCATACCATAAACCCCTTCGGTAATCACAAGGATTCCTCCGTTGTTTTTATCGGCTAATTTGGTAGCACGTTGTAATTGCTTTTCTAAGTTCTCTATATTGTTATGAGGATAAACAAATCTTTTACCTACTTGCATTCTCATTCCATCTAAGATACAAGCATGTGCTTCACTATCGTATACAATCACATCGTGACGATCCACTAATGTATCAATGATAGAAACCATTCCTTGGTATCCGAAATTTAACAAATACCCAGCTTCTTTACCAACGAAAGTAGCTAAATCTTGTTCTAGTTTTTCATGATATTCAGTTTGTCCAGACATCATTCTAGCACCCATTGGGTATGCCATTCCCCACTCCGCAGCGGCGTCGGCGTCGGCTTTTCTAACTTCAGGATGGTTTCCCAATCCTAAATAGTTATTTAAAGACCAAACTAAAACATCTTTTCCTTGAAATTTCATTCTATTAGAAAGTTCACCCTCAAGTTTGGGGAACATATAATATCCTTCAGCTTTTTGAGCGTATTGCCCTAGAGGGCCTAAATTCACTTCAGTTTTATCAAATAAATCCATATTGTAGGCTATTTTATTAAGGTTTGCAAATTTATAAAATTATATCAGATGAAGTAATAATTGGCCTAGAATAAGTGAATTATGTAAAAGTATTTTAAACATGCTTAAAACTAATCTGTTTGGCATAAAGATTTTTATACTTTTGCCGACTAATTTTTTG
>JADGDY010000231.1 GCA_016744655.1 Bacteroidales bacterium
CTCTGTACCTGCCCATTAAGCTTGACTCACCAGATATGTCAATGGACTCCCCGATATTTTATGGAGGTATAAATGTTTACCTTCAGCAGAAAATGGGGCTGTTCCGCAAGACACCAAGGTGGGTAGACAGTGTATTTGATAACCAATCATTACTATCCAAGGTTTCAAAAAAAGCGGGTATGACAAGCTCTAAAGAGCTGGGCGAAACTACAATTTCCATGCTTAAAGGTGAGGATGCTGCAAAATACGTTGGAGCTGGAATATCTACCGATCATGAATGTTTTACTATTGAAGAAGCAATAGACAAAATAAATAGCGGAATGTATGTTCAAATTAGAGAAGGAAGTGCCGCTAAAAATTATGAAAGCCTGTCGTCGTTAATTGATAGTCATACGGATTTTGTGATGCTTTGTTCAGATGATAAACATCCCAACGATTTAGAAAAAGGACATATTAATCAGATTATAAAAAGAGCCTTATCCGATGGCTATGATTTTATGAATATTCTTCAAGCTTGCATTCTAAACCCAGTGAACCATTATAAATTAGGAGTTGGTCTTTTGCAAAGTGGGGATGCTGCAGATGTTGTTGTTTTGGATAATTTGAAAGATTTCAATATTCTAAAGACTTATGTTAATGGAAAACTGGTAGCTGAAAATGGTAAGACATTAATCGAAAGTGTTGAAGTGGAACCCATCAATAAATTTTTAGTGAATACGATTACTCCTGAAGATTTAAAGATACCAAATAATGGAAATGATATTCATGTGATGCAAGCAATGGATGGAGAATTAATCACTAATAAAATTGAGTATACTCCACCTCTAGACAAACCTTTCATTGATAGTGATACAAGTGCAGATGTTTTAAAAATAATGGTATTAAATAGATATCAGAAATCGAAACCAGCTATAGGATTTATTCAAGGTTTTGGATTTAAAAGAGGAGCCATTGCATCGAGCGTAGCCCATGATAGTCACAATATTGTAGCCATTGGAATTACTGATGAAGAAATAGTGAAAGCGGTAAATTTAGTAAACGAGTCTGAAGGTGGTGTGAGTTGGGTAGATGGAGACAAACATGAGATTTTAGAATTACCAGTTGCTGGCATAATGTCGCATAAGGATGGCTTTGAAGTAGCTCAAAAATATGAGCATTTAGATCAATTGGCTAAATCATTAGGAACCCAGTTGAATGCTCCATATATGACTTTATCTTTTATGGCTTTACTCGTAATACCCGAATTAAAACTTTCAGATAAAGGCTTGTTCGACGGAAGCACATTTAGCTTGACAAAATTAGAAGTTTAAGCCTCCTTCGTTTTCTTATTAGAATGGTTATAAACTAGTCCTTAGTAATTTGGTATTGAAATGCTTTTATTAAATTTGCATCCATAATAATGATAAACCACGAATGAATAAAATAGACTTTGATTTAGAACATTTGGAAAAAGCTGCTGCAAGACTAAAAGCGATGGCTCACCCTGTTCGTATTGCTATTATAGAAATGTTAGATGAGAATGGGCCAATGTGTGTTAGTGATGTGTTTTGTAAATTAGACATTGAACAAGCCAGTGCATCGCATCATTTAAATATTTTAAAGAATAGGAATATATTAAAATCAGAACGTACTGGAAAGCATATTATTTACTCCCTTAATAATGAGATTATTGGTGAAATGGTCCAGTGTTTGAATCGTTGTCATTAAGATGATCTATTCTTATAATTACATTGAATTCATAATGCAATATTCTGTAGGGATTTTCTAAAAACATTCAAAAGATTACTTTTTTTCCTTTTTCTTAATCACCTCAGGGCGTTTTCGATCAGCTTTGGTTATCTCCCAGTTTTCTTCAATATCCCATCCTGCTTTCGTTGAAATAGGTAGAGGGAAATAATAAATGGGCTCAGATAATAGCTTAAGTCCATAATTTCCCGTATTCCATCTGCCATTTGCATTAAAATCCTCAAGTGCTTTAAGGTAATAATCGCCTTCGCCAACATAGGGTAAAACTAAAATAGAATCTCCGTGAATTATATGTTTCTGGATAACGGTTTCTTTATCAGTTTCTCCTTTTACCAACGAAATCACCATTTGCGATATATTACTAGAGTCTAGTTGTATATTCATACTAATATCAGAATAATCATCAGTAGTAGAAGTTGCCAGACTCAAATTGATACTATCATTTTCAAGCCCGAAAATATCCACCAAAGCTTCTTGTGGAATGGTTATTTTATAATTGGTTTCTTCTTTCCATGGATATTCAATTTTTAAATTCCTTTTTAGACCATCTAAAAACTTAGCTTCTACTTTGACTTCTATGGAATCCTCAATAACGGTTAAATTATCAAGGTTGGCATATGCCAAAGGAGTTTCGAATTTCAATACCACAGGTTTGTAAAAAGGAAAGGGTTTCGTGACATTACTATTAAATTTGATAACCTTTTTGTCTTCTTTTTTCTTCTTGCTTTTGTCTTCTTTTTTCTTCCTTCTTCGTTTAGGCTTGTTGGTTTCTTTTTTAATCGTCCTTACTGCAAAGTCTATAGTGTCAATTGCTAAGGTATCTACCTGCATACTTAAATAAAGGGTGTCATATTCTAATTCAGGTAACCAAAGGGTTAATGTATCCCTATGTTTTGAGAACTCTTGTATAGACCAGTCTTCGTTAGTACTATCATTAAACAAGATAAAATGAATACTGTCTTGCACAGGGAACCTGAAAAAGAAATCAATCTTCTTATCGAGCTCAACACTAGTTTCTAATAGCCTTGGAATGGAATCATGCTCGGCAAATAAGTATAAATCAACTGGATTTTGAACCATTGCATAGGAATGGTACTCCCATAAACTATCCATTAATGCTGTGTCTGAGAGGTTAATAGGGATAGAGTCAGGGATATAATCAAATACATCCTCAGGATATACTAGAGAATCTAAAAATGATATTTCCTCATTAGGCATATCAAAATAGTAGTTGCTGTTGACATCTTTAATGGCAAACATTAAATAGTCATCAAGCCTAAGATTATTAAGCTTATACTCGCCTAATTCATTTGTTCGCGATACATAATATGGTCTAACAAAATAGGGGAGGCTATCAAAAGGAATAGTGTCATTCACTCCATATTTATAAAGGCATACATAAACAGTTTCTTCTGGGGTAAGGAATTCTGATTGCAATATATTTCCTCTAATACTTAGGCTATCTAAAGATGGGCCAGTACTAAAAACATATTCAAAATTTTGAATTGGATTATCTTCATGCAGATCGCAAATGGCATCACCAAAATAATATGTATAAGTGGTGTTTTCGCCTAGTATTAAATCTTTATCATTTTTAATGATCACCTTCTTTCCTTTGAGTTTAATTTCAGGATCCTCGTTTAAAGGAGGTGAAATAATCAGATTCTGGTGTAAATCGTTCAATACGAGGAACTCATCAAACTGCATTTGGATTTTCCTAGGGCGAGTATTGCGACTATATTTTATCGGTTCACTTCCTAAAAATACGGGAGGATCTAGATCTTTAGGGCCTCCTCCAAGTGGTCCAGGAGATGCACAAAACTGTAGACTTAATGCAAATAGCAAGAAAACGACTAACTGATATTTTTTTAGTAATCTCAAATCAAATTGTTTTTTCTGAAGCAAAAATAAACATCATTTCTTATGAAGTGCTTATTTTAATATTTTTTAGTTTACAATAGTGGAGTTAAAGAGCAAAACTCATAACCAAGATCTGTAAAATGAGCTAGATATTGCGGTAAAACATTTAATACTTTTTCTCTTGATTTCTCATTGTCATGAAAAACCACAATATCTCCAGGTTTACTTTGTAATACATTGAATAAGCATTGTTCATTGCTCAATTGTTTGTCGAAATCTCCACTTAAAATATTCCACATGATAATTTTGTATTTGGCTTTTAAATGCTTGATTTGTTGGTAATTGATTTGCCCGTAAGGTGGTCTGAATAAATTAGAGTCAATATAGTTAGAAGCTTTGGTTACATTTTCTATATAATTGCTTACAGGTGTTTTCCATCCACTTAAATGATTATACGAATGGTTTCCAATTAGATGCCCATCGTCTTTTATCCTATCCATTAATTCAGGATAATTCTTTGCATTTTCACCAACACAAAAAAAAGTAGCTTTGGCTTGATAATCAGCAAGAATCTTTAAGATTTCCATGGTGAGATATGGGATAGGACCATCATCGAAGCTTAAATAGATTTTTTTTTCGCTTGTAGGAATATTCCAAATCAACGATTTACTCATTAATTTCGATATTAAGACGGGAGTTTTAACTAAGTACATGAAAGCAAAAGTAAAGTATTTTTGTATTTTAGCCCTTGAAAATTATTAGCATGAAGCAAAAGCGCTGGGTAATTCCCGATATACATGGATATGTTAAGACCTTGAGATCTTTATTAGCTCAAATTCGTCCTTCCAAAGAAGATCATATCATCTTTTTAGGTGATTATATCGACCGTGGACCAGATTCTAAAGGAGTGATTGATGAGATCATGAAATTACAAGAAGATGGTTATCATGTGACTCCTCTATTGGGTAATCATGAAGAATATTTATTAAAAAACTATGATTATGCAGTTGAAAATAATAGTTTTTTAAAAAAATGGATGCCAAACAAAATAAAATCAGAGTGGTTTGAGTTTGGTGGTAGAGAAACTATGATATCGTTTGGTAAGAGACATGCTTCTGATATTCCTCAAAAATATATCGATTGGATGCGAAGTTTAGATTATTATCTAGAGATGGAAGACTGTGTAATTGTTCATGCCGGATTAAATTTTAAACGACAAAATGTTTTTCAAGATAAACATGCTATGCTTTGGGTAAAAGAATTTGATATGGACTCCTCAAAAATTGGCAACCGACAACTGATTCATGGGCATACACCTGTGGATTTAGAATATATTCATCACTGTATAAATCAGGAAAATCATGAGTTTATTGATTTAGACAATGGAGTATTTCTAAGTCAGAAACCAGGTTTTGGAAACCTAGTGGCTTTCGAATTGAATAAAAGGATTTTAATCACTCAACACAACGAAGACGAATAATGAAGGTGAAATACCAACTAAGTTTAATACTGCTTTTTATTTTTACTAGTATTTATTCGCTCCAAGCTCAATACGATACAAGTTTTTTACCTAAGCCAACAGGTCCTTATCAAGTAGGAACCACAGAATGGTTTATTTCCGATAGTAGCAGACAAGATCCTTTTAATAAAAAGAGCTTCAGAAAGCTTTATATAAAAGTTTGGTATCCCGCCAGAGTAAAAGAGGGAGACATAGCAGAAAGATATTTAGAACAATATCCTACTGACTTAATCTATGAAGCTTTTAAGATAAAGAAATTCTCTAAAGAATGGATAGCTTCCATACAAAAGTACCCAACTCACTCTTATCCAGGAGCAGATATTGGAAAGTCAGAACAGCTTTTTCCAGTCATATTATTTAACCCAGGTTTTTATTTTGGATTGGCAGACCTATATACCGGTATGATGGAAGAATTAGCAAGTCAAGGCTATATTGTTTGTAGCATTAATCATCCTTATGAGCAACCATATATTAAGTTCCCAAATGGAGAGAAGATTTTTCTTAAAAAGAAACGAGCCCAGTGGTCCTATATGCAATTGGTTTTTGCAAACTGGTTTCAATGGAAAAAAAGAGACACGCCTGAAAAGATAGAAGAAATCACTCGTTATTATCATAAAATGTTGAGGAGGTTTAAAAAGATAGTGAATCTTTGGGTTGATGATTCTCGCTTTGTTATTGATTATTTAGAGAGGGCACAGGAAGATAGAGTTTATGATATGGTGATACAAGCAATGGATTTAAATGCCATTGGTGCTTATGGACAATCTATAGGCGGTAGTGTAATTGGAGAGCTATGTGTACAGGATAATAGAGTGAAAGCTGGGGTTAACCTCGATTGTTTTCAGTTCGGAAATGCTATTGACGATCCTATTCAACAGCCTTTTATGCTCATCGAAAGTGATTATAATGCCGATTGGAACCTCGGAAATACCGTGAATTTTAGTCATAACAAAGGCGATTTTGCCTTTTTACGTTTCCCAAAATCTAGTCATTTTGTATTCAGCGATGGAGCTGTACTACCTTATCCTGATAGTGAAAATGCAGAAAGAATGATAGGAAATATCAATGGGCCTGTAGTTTATAACTATTTAAACCTATATGTATCAGAATTCTTTGATTTCTATTTAAAGAATCAGGAATCTCCTGCTATTCAAAGCGATAGTGAAAATAATCATCTACAG
>JADGDY010000042.1 GCA_016744655.1 Bacteroidales bacterium
TTACTATTCTTTACTATTCTTTACTATTCTTTACTATTCTTTACTATTCTTTACTATTCTTTACTATTCTTTACTATTCTTTACTATTCTTTACTATTCCTTACTATTCTTTACAAATGAACCACAGAGGCACTAGGACACAGAGAAAATGAGTGAATGGATAATGACAGAATGAAGTTTCACCAGATCCCAATTCTCCCTTTCCCCAATTCTCCTTTTCCCACAGTCCCCCAATCCACAACTCTACAACACAAACTCCTCTTTCCAATTTCTAACAATTCTATTGTTTTTCATTTTTTTTGTAATTTGCCCAATCATGAATGACCAGATTCCCATCAAAAAGATAATACATGTAGATATGGATGCCTTTTATGCTTCGGTGGAACAAATGGATGATCCGGAGCTTAGAGGTAAACCCTTGGCTGTGGGTGGCGGTGGAGAACGTGGAGTAATCGCCGCAGCTAGTTACGAAGCTCGGGCTTATGGCGTGCGGTCGGCCATGCCTGGAGCCTTGGCTAGAAAAAAATGCCCTCCTCTAATCTTTGTGAAACCCCGGATGGAACGCTATAAAGAACTTTCCTATAAAATTAGAGAGATCTTTTTTGAATATACCGATTTAGTGGAACCTTTAAGCCTCGATGAAGCCTATTTAGATGTCACAGAAAACAAGAAAGGCATCAGCTCAGCAAGTAAATTAGCCAAACAGATCAGGCAAAAAATATTTGAAGAAGTAGGGTTATATGCTTCTGCAGGAATTTCTATCAATAAATTCACAGCTAAGATTGCCTCAGACATTAACAAACCCAATGGCCAAAAAACAATCATGCCCGATGAGGTCATCCCTTTCTTAGAGGAATTACCCTTCGAGAAATTCTTTGGTGTGGGAAAAGTAACCGCAGAAAAGATGAACAGCTTGGGGATCTTTAAAGGCAAAGATTTAAAAGCACAAAGCTTGGGGTTTCTTGCTAGGAACTTTGGGAAATCAGGGAATCATTTCTATGAGATTGTAAGAGGAATCCAATACAGTGAGGTGAAGCCCAATCGCATCAGGAAATCTATTGCTGCTGAGCGAACCTTTAAAACAGACATCTCTAGTGAAAAAGAAATGATTGAGAAGCTCGATCAAATAGCATCTGAGCTGGAAAGAAGACTAAAGAAATCTGATGTAAAAGGTAAAACCATAACTCTAAAAATGAAGCATCATGACTTCACCATACAAAGCAGATCTAAAACAATTCATCAATGGATTTTCAAAAAGGAGGAGCTTATACAATTAGCTACGGATCTTTTGCGGCAAGCCGCTTTAGAAAAACCAGTTCGTCTATTAGGTATATCCATAAGTAAATTAGATAACGAGCCCGATTTACAGGCCGTTTGGAGGCAGTTGGAGATTGAATTTCCCGGTTTAATTTATAATAAGAGATAAATAGGTTTTAATAATTGATAGGTATTTACAAATGCTTTACAACTCCTACTATCTCTAATAAAACAACCCCAGAAATACTAGAATAGTGGGTTTCAAATACATTACAAATTTCATCTAAATGTTTATTATGATTAATCAGTAAATTATACAAAACCCTATATATTTTTCCCTTTAATAATAAGGCCCTAAGTTTCTTGTAAGAATGAGTATTAAACTATCAACTGTATAATGCTAGCAACTAACTAGGAACTACGTTTTCTGAAGCAATCTCTTAATTTTAGGATTTTTCTCATCAGAGAAAATCTCACCATCTTTTAATCGAATAATTCGATGGGCATGTAGGGCAATATCTTCTTCGTGAGTCACCACAATCACAGTATTTCCCTGATTATGAATCTCTTCAAAAAGAGCCATAATTTCAACGGATGTTTTGGAATCCAGATTACCTGTTGGTTCATCGGCAAGTATAATGGCTGGATTATTAACTAATGCTCTTGCTACTGCTACTCTTTGTCGCTGACCACCAGAAAGTTCGTTGGGTTTATGGTGCATTCTGTCGGCTAATTGTACATTTTCCAGAGTATCTGTAGCCATGTCGGTTCGTTCTTTTTTGGTATAGCCTGCATAAATTAATGGCAACATTACATTTTCTAGAGCAGTGGAACGTGGAAGCAGGTTAAAAGTCTGGAACACAAATCCAATCTGTCGATTTCGAATATCTGCCAAAGCATTATCATCAAGTTTACTTACATCGTCACCAGCCAAAAAATATTCACCACGTGTTGGTGTATCTAAACAGCCTAGAATATTCATCAAGGTAGATTTACCAGAACCAGATGGCCCCATTAATGCTACATATTCGTTCTTCTTAATATCAAGGCTAATGGTTCTAATAGCTTTCACCAATTGTGTTCCTACTTGATAATGTTTTGCTATGTCTCGTATCTTAATGACTTCGTTCATGGGTGCGATTTTCTTAATGAATCAAAAGTATAAAAATAAGGCTTTACCTTGGTGCAATTAACATTTCTAAAGACTTTTTATTGTTTTTAGCTATTGCTAATATATAGCCTCCCCTATTTTTTAGTTTTATGACGCAGGAATTGGATAAAGATTACATCTATTTCTAGATTATTAGAAACTTATCCTATGGGGCGAATTTGGAAATAAATATCAATGCCATGTAGAACAGAATTCACAGCTACTGATGCTAGAATTAATCCCATCACCCGGCTGATAATACTAGCTCCACTATCACCAATATATTTGTGGATTTTACTAGCGCCTAACATAAACAAGAAGGTAATTCCTAATACAGCCAACATAGCAATAGAAGATTGAAGTTGTTCCCAAATATTAAATTTGCTATTTTCAGTGAGTAATACAGCCGCTAACATGGCTCCAGGACTAGCAATACTTGGCATTGCCAAAGGAAATACTGCAGTCTCAGTCACGCTGCTGATCATGGCTTTTTCTTCTTCAGGCTTACTTTTCCCAAATATCATGGTCATGGCAAAAATGAATAGCACAATTCCTCCAGCTATTTGAAAAGCTGAAAGTGGAATATTTATAGCGTTTAATATCAATTCTCCAACAGCTATAAAAAACAATAAAACCATGGCTGAAATGAGAGCAGCTTTTAAGGCAATTCTTCTTTTTTCTTTTTCTGTAAACCCAGTTGTTACGGCAATAAAAACGGGGATGGTTCCTATGGGATCAATTACAGCAAAGAAGAATACAAAAGTGGCTAATAATTCATTCATTTATTCGGTATTGAGTTTTGCAAGGCTAAAATAGTGAAATTAATAGAGAACAAGGATTTTTGCATTTTATTAATAAATAATCCGAAGGGAATCAGCAGTCATAAGCCTAAATTTGCGCCCACCTAAAAACTAGAACATGCCATTACACAATATGATCAACCGAGAAGTGTTGAAAGAACAACTCATGCAAGAAACATTTAAAAGAAAGACAATTTCCTTTTATCGATATTTCTATTTAGACCATCCTCAAGAATTTCGTGATGAGATTTATGCAGAATGGTTTGAGATGAATTGTTTAGGTAGAATTTATGTGGCAAGAGAAGGCATCAATGCTCAAATGAGTGTGCCAGAACATCATTTTGATGCCTTTATAGAGAGTCTGAAAAAGCATGAGATTTTCAAGGAAATCCCTATTAAATATGCTGTAGAAGATGATGGAAAATCTTTTTATAAACTCACCATTAAAGTTCGTCCTAAGTTGGTGGCAGATGGCTTGCAGGATGGAGATTTTGATGTGACCAATGTGGGGAAACATCTTTCTGGTGTGGAATTTCACGAGCAATTAGGGAAAGGAAACACTGTGGTTGTAGATATGAGAAATCTCTACGAAAGTGAAATTGGCAGGTTTGAAAATGCCATTTGCCCTGAAGCTGATACTTTTAGAGAGGAATTGGAAATTGCTGTTGATTTATTACAAGAGCAAAAAGATAAAAAAGTACTTTTATATTGTACCGGAGGAATCCGTTGTGAGAAAGCTAGTGCTTACTTAAAACATCATGGTTTTAATGATGTAAACCAATTGCATGGTGGAGTACTGGAGTATGTGAGACAGATTAAACCTTTGGGTTTAGAATCAAAATTTCTAGGTAAAAACTTTGTCTTTGATGCTCGCATGGCTGAAGATGTAAACGGGCAAGTTTTGGCTTCTTGCCATCAATGTGGTACTCCATTTGACACCCATAAAAACTGTGCAAACGATTCTTGTCACCTCTTATTTATCCAATGTCCTTCTTGCGCTGAGCAATACAATAATTGTTGTTCTGATGAATGTAAAGAGGAGTACCACCTTCACTCACTAGACCCTATTGCTCACCCTATCATCTCTAAAAGTGGTAGAAGATATCGCAAAAGCTTGACCATGTTGAAATTGAGAAGAGAAGAAATTGTTTCATTATAGTTTCGTAGAATTTATAATTTATTCTGAATAGTATAATTCACATTTTTCTTTGTGGATTCTAGGTCTCCTTTGAGTGTTTTCCAGTTTTTATGGGCAAGTTGGGTAATAGCCAATTTGTTTCAAATAAAGATTTTTGATATCCAAATAAATACCTTCATTCTAAATAAACAGATATTTCTAATTCAGAGCTAATTAGATATGGAATAATTTATAAATTTGGGCTGTAATTATAGTATCAAATACCAAAGATTTTTAAAGATGAAAAAAGCAAGCATTATTCTATTGGCCCTTGTATTGACATTACCAGTGTTGGCAAAAAAGAAAGATAAGAAGAAAGAGGATAAAAAGGCCTACGAGTTTACTATTATCAATGAAGTTCCAACTTCTGCGGTTAAAAACCAATATCGCTCAGGTACTTGTTGGAGTTTTGCTGGCATTGCATTTCTTGAAACTGAATTGATACGTTTAGGAAAAGACGAAATAGATTTATCTGAAATGTTTGTGGTTAGAAATGCCTACAGCCAAAAAGCAATAAATACTGTGCGTTGGCATGGTAATCTTAACTTTGGTGGAGGTGGGAACTTCCACGATGTTACTTGGGTTTTTGCCAATCATGGAGCTATAACTGAAGAGGCTTATGCTGGACTTGAATATGGAGAAGAAAAACATGTTCATGGAGAACTAGATGCTCTTTTAGATGGATATGTAAGCACCGTTATAAAGAACAGAAACAAGAAATTAAGCCCTGCATGGCACAAAGGTTTCGATGGAATATTAGATGCTTATTTAGGAGAGGTTCCTGAAAGTTTTTCTCAAGATGGTAAAGAATTCACGACACAGTCTTATGCTGATGAATTAGGTTTAAATATGGAGGATTATGTGGAAATCACATCTTTTAATCATCACCCATATCACGAAAAATTCATCTTAGAAATTCCTGACAATTGGATGTTGGCTGAGTATTATAACCTTCCTTTAGATGAAATGATGGAAGTGATAGAAAGCGCTTTAATGAATGGTTATTCTGTAGCCTGGGATGCTGATGTCAGTGAAAAAGGCTTTAGCTGGAAAAATGGTGTAGCTATAGTGCCAGATGCCGAGAAGCCTGAGTTAGCAGGTATGGAAAGTGAGAAATGGGAAGAGTTGGACGAGAAAGAGAAAAGCGAAAAACTCTATAGTTTCGATGAGCCTGTAGCAGAAAAAGTAATCACTCAAGAGTTAAGACAAGAAGCTTTTGATAATTATAAAACCAAAGACGATCACTTAATGCTCCTCACAGCAGTAGCAAAAGACCAAAGAGGAGAGATTTTCTATAAAGTAAAAAATAGCTGGAGCGAAAAAGGAAGTCCTTATGAAGGTTTCTTCTATGCTTCCACTCCTTATATGCAATCAAAAACTATTAGTATTATGATTCATAAGGATGCTATTCCTGCTGAGATTAAAGCCAAGTTAAATATTAAATAGTTTTTCGCCCACGAATTTTCGCTAATTTGGCTAATTGTCGCAAATATCCATACTATTCGGTTGTTTTATAACAGTAGCACAATTCTCCCAAATTGTTGCTTTGTTTAAAAAAGCTCAGCTCAATCTAAAATGCTTCCCGATTGTATTAATGAAGCATTGGGTTTTAAACGGCGGAAAACATTTCCGCCACAGCAGTATGTATGTTCACAGAGCTAATACAATCTAGCTCAATTGGAAATGTTTTCCGATTAACTGTTCTTTTACAATTCGGACTTGGAAAACATTTCCAAGCCAGCAGTTCAGTAAAGAACACTACACCTTCTCAGCTTTAGCAATTAAAGCATCGCCTTCTTTTTTGGCTTTAGCTTTTATTGCTTTCGATTGTTTCTTGGCTTCATTTACTCCCTTGTCGGCTTGGGTGGCAGCTTCTTTTTTAAAGCTTTCGGCCGTTTTATCTGCTTCTGCTTTTAGTTTGTCTGCTGCAGTTTTTGCCAAGAGCTTTTTCATGGTATCATCGCCAGCTTCTTTTATTAAGGCATCTGCTTGCTTATAGGCTTCCACTTTGGCTGCATCGGCTTGTTTGTTGGCTTCTTTTTTAGCTTGATTGGCCACTTTTTGTGCTTCAGAAACCAGTTTCTTTCCTTGCTTATCTGCCTCTGCCATTAGCTGTGCAGCTTGCTTTTTGGCCTCATCAATGGCTTGTTTCTTGGCCTTTTCTTTCTCTTCCTTCAGCTTTAGTTCTGCTTGCTTTTTCAATTCATCAGCCATATTGCTTGCTGAATTCTTTAAATCTAAACTTACTTTGGGTTCCGTCAATGTGCCACCAATTAAAGCCCTAAATTTAATGGTTTCTGGAGTTTGAACATCTAATCCTAATTTACCAGCTTCAGCAAATAATTGGGAGGCCACTGCATTGGCCTGTGAGCCTAACTCTGAACTTGGAATGCTGAAATCCATATAATAGTCAATATTCTGATTGATGTTTTGAGAGCCACCAATGGTCATTTTCGATTTGCCAAATTTGGTGTCGAATGGCTTCACTTCAATATTCCCATTGGTCATGGTATAAGTCAAATCCATATTCTCGAGAGAAAGCTGATTAAACTTGTCCGACTTAATTAAACTTCCCATCTTCTTGAAAATATCAGCATTTTTGATGGCTAAATTATCGGATTGCAGTCTCCCCTTGCTGTTTACTGTGCCCAAATCGGGCTCCATGTTTTGCAAAAGAATACCATCGATATTCATTTTAGCTGAAATACTTCCTTCTATATTTTTAGCAATAGGAGCAATTTTTTGAATGGTATTGAAAGTCTCAAATGTCTCTTTTACATTGAAATTTACTGCATCCATATCAAAATCGAAGCTGGGTTTCTCCAAATCTTGAGTGGAATATTGCCCGTTCATCTCTAAACTACCCTCTAGCATTTTCATGTGGAGTTTATTCAAACTGGCTATTCCATCTTTTAATTGAAGGCCTCCTCTAATATTTCTGATTTTCATATTATCATAGAGAAGCTCATCGATTTGTGTGTTAAGAGTGAAATCAATGTTTTTCGGGATTTCTATGACTTCTAATTCTTCACTTGATTCATCTGAATCACCTTCTATTTCTTCAGTTTCTTCACCCATTAGATCAGCCATATTTATCTTATTAGATGTAAAACTGAAATCTCCTTTTAGTAAGTCATCTTTGAAATAATAGGCCAGGAAGTTCTCTATCTTACCACTCATATTCATGTCGCTCTCACCAATTATAGCATTGAAATGAGCCAGATCAACAAATTGGGGAGAAATAATTGCTTTGGCACTTTTGATATGAATGCCTTGAGGTAAATCCATATCTAGATAGTTTAAATCAATAACTGCAATCTCACCAAGGGCATGAAAGGCTTCATAATCTTCATTTTCGATGGTCGACATTTTCCCTTTCATTTCCATATTGGCTTTAATAATTCCACTCATCTTCATATCATCAGAAGGAAGCAAGTCTTTCATTTTTCCTAAATCGATGGTTCCATTTATCTTAGCATCTATATTGGGGTCGCTCACAGGAGTGGTCACCAACATGTTCATATCGAAAGGATTTCCGGCCATATCCATATGGAATTTCTTCAGGTTGACGATGGTGTGGTCTTCAACTCCATCTTTATTATCGATGGCTAAATCCATGGCAATATTCTCTACTTTTGATGGTAAATCGGGATATTGAAACATGGCATCTTTTACCAATAATTTCAGGTTGAAAGCTGGCAATTGATTTTCATTATAAATTCCTTTCACCTTACCTTTTAGCGACAATTGACCAGCTGTTTTTAAGTCTTGAAAATCGGTCATATAAACTGCCGGAACTAAAGAGAGGATGTTTTTGAATTCAGTTTGCTTGGCATCGAAAATGAGGTCAATAGCTATATCATCATTTGGCATTTCAATAGCACCATCAAAGCCCAATTCCAGTTCATTAACTCTGAGGAGGTTTTCTTTGAAAGTATATTTTGATTTTACTAAATCGGTTTCTAAATCAGCAATCAGCTCCATTTTAGCCTTCTTTAAATAGGATAGGCCTTCCATTTTCAAACTCATGGCATCAATAGTAGTTTGAGTGGAAAGAGTGGTGTAGTCCGACGAGAGGTCACCACTAAGAATGAAGTTCAAATTCTCCATTTTCGTGAATAAATCCATGCTTTGATCTTCATATATAATTTCTGCACCAACAATACTGAAATTGTTCAAGGACAATACCATAGCTGATTCTGAATCACTGGATATTTCCTCAGCTTCAATAGTTTCCGATTCCAAAGCAATATCCCAATTGGCTCGACCATCTTCTAATACTTTGGCATAAACCATAGGATTTGAAATGATGATGGATTTTATTTCTATTGGGTCATTTAACACACTCAGTAAACCAAGATCTAGACGAAACTGATGAATATAGGCTAGGGTATCTCCTTCAAACTTGTCGACTCCAATCACTGAAATCGCATTCATCTTGAAACTCATATCTGGAAAAGAAGTGAGAAGACTTAATTTAACCTCCTCAAAATTTACCCTTGCATTTACATTATTATTAATTTCTTGCTTGGCTATTTCTGTTATTTTTCCTTGGAAAGCCATTGGAAGGATAATCAATACAGCTAAAATAAAAACGAAAATGATGAGAATCCACTTGATGATTTTTTTCATGGGGAATTGTTTTTTTGTATAATGGGGTAAAGATAAAAAGATTGATGATTTATAATCACCTTTTCAGAACAAAGGCATCGAACATTTATAGATAACTATTAAGTAAAGTTAATAGTTACTCAAAGATGATATTTCCTATTATAATAGTCTGTCTAATATTTCTGAAAACATGGCAAATTAGAACAATTCTTGGACAAAGAAAGATAGCATATACTATCCGACTTCCTCCAAAGGAACAAACTCAATATTCTCCTCCAAAAACAATTCCTGACCACGATAACTATTGAGTAATTGAACAATGGCCACCACATCATTTTGGCAATACTCTGCAATACGTTGTAGATCATTTTCTTGCCAGTAGACTTCATTTACTTGGCTTCCATTAATATCCGATTTAGGGGAGGGTATATCAAAAATAGCAGTCAGTAAATCTAAAGAAGTAAAGTGCTTATAATCACCAAATTTCCACAGTTCAAGAGTATCAATGTGTCTGATTTCCCATGGTTTCTTACCAGCAATATCTAATAGCGAAGGAAGTTCCAATCCGTTTACGAGCATTCGCCTAGCGATATAAGGAAAGTCAAACTCTTTGCCATTATGAGCTACCATAAGGTGTTTGGGAGAGTTAAAATGGTGGTTTAGTAATTCCCCAAATTCGAATAGCAATTTTGACTCGTCATCGCTATAATAGCTTTTAATCCTTAGCCGATTGCTGTCTTTAACCACAAAGCCCACAGAGATGCAAACGATTTTTCCAAACTCAGCATATATCCCAGAGCGATTAAATAAATCCATGGGTTTTTGGTCGCCTTTATAATTTAGGGTTTTGGCTTTTTTATCCCATAAATGCCTGATGCGTTCTGGCATATCAAAGTAGCTGGGATAAGCGCTTACGGTCTCTATATCAAGATAGAGAAGCTGATAATCTGATAGATGATTTAACATAAGTGAAAGGTTTGAACCAAAGGTAAGTAAAATATTTATTGCTAAAACGAAAGTTTGGATGGTCTGCGGATTACGCTAATTTCACAAAGAAGACGGAATTTCTAGTCGAAAAAATAACAGATTCCACGCAAAGAAAATGCAAAGTGGCAAAGAAGATTAGGTATCATCTCCTATTTAGTTCTCTTAGCGTTCTTGGCGTGATTTTCCTTAGCAGCCTTAGCGTGAAATTACTATATATTTGAGCTGGAGACAGGTAGAGAAAAATGCATTATTGAATCATATTAGTGCAAAACAGTAAAGTCAGTTGTATGAATTGCAGACAGTTAATTGTAGTTGGCAATCTGTATTAATTAGCGTAATTCGCGGACACATATCTTGTTAGAGCAATTGGTTAGGTTAGTTTTTCCCAGCAACAACAATAACGATTTCACCTTTCACACTCGGTCTTTGCTCGTAAACCTCTATTACATCTTTTAAACTTCCTCTCACTGTTTCTTCGTGGAGTTTGCTAATTTCTCTAGACACACTCACCTGTCTATCCTCCCCAAAATATTCTGTGAATTGCTTGAGTGCTTTAATCAATCGGTGAGGAGATTCATAGAGGATGATGGTGTTTTCCATTTCTGCTAGAAAGAGTAAACGGGTATGTCGGCCTTTTTTATGTGGCAGAAATCCTTCGAAATGAAAACGGTCGTTGGGTAAACCAGAGTTAACGAGAGCCGGAATGAGAGCTGTAGCTCCAGGTAAACAATCCACTTCTATATCGTTTTGCACACAAGCTCTCACCAATAAAAAGCCAGGGTCAGAAATAGCAGGAGTTCCCGCATCACTAATTAAAGCCATGGTAGTTCCAGTTTGTATTTGTGAAACTAAAGATTCAATACTTCTGTGTTCGTTGTGAATATGATGCGATTTCGAAGGCGTTTTTATTTCAAAATGCTTCAATAATTTCCCAGAAGTTCTGGTGTCTTCTGCCAAAATCAAATCTGCTTCCTTTAGAACTCTAACCGCTCTAAAGGTGATGTCTTCTAAATTTCCAATAGGAGTAGGTACAATATATAATTTCGACATATTCTGGGCTTTACGTTTCTTTAATTTCTCGGCTAATTTAAGGATTATTTTTTGCGAGCAAACATCAGTCCATCTCTCAACGGAAGCAAAGTGTTTTCAAATCTGTCATCCTCTTGTATCATTTTATTAAATGCTAAAACGCCTCTGGTGTCTTTGTCATCAGACTTTAATGGCTTTACTACTTTTCCTGACCATAAAACATTGTCCGCAATCAAAAGCCCTCCCTTTTTTAGCTTGTCTGCTACTAATTCTAGATATTTCGGATAATTCACTTTATCGGCATCCATAAAAACAAGGTCGAATTCTTCTTCAATTAGAGGGATGATTTCCACTGCATTTCCAATGTGCTGAGTGATTTGATTCCCCAATCCCGATTTCTTGATGTATTTATTGGCGATATCAGAAAACTCTTCCTTAATATCTATCGTATGAAGTTTACCATTTGCTTTCATCCCTCTGGTTAAACAGATAGCTGAATATCCAGTAAATGTTCCAATTTCAAGGATGGATGTAGCGTCAATTAGACTAACCATCATTTGCAAAAACTGCCCTTGTACAGCTCCTGAAAGCATTCGAGGATGTGTGGTTTTTAAATTGGTTTCTCTATAAAGCTCATATAGGATTTGATCTTCTTGGCTTGAATGATCGTTGATATAGTTTTCTATGGATTCTGGTAACAAGTTCATTTTATTGATATATTAACATGCTCAATTGCTTAGGGTCAAAAATTTCATTGGCAACTTCAATAATCATATCCGAATTTAGGGCATCAATTTTTTTATTAATAGCATTCAGATTGCTTACTTTATCAAAACTCAATAGACTTCTTCCGTTACCAAGCATTTTATTGGCATTACTTTCTTCTGAAATAGCAATTTGACCAATTAATTGTTGTTTTGCTTTCTTTAATTGCTGAGGTCCCAGTTTATTATCTCTTAACAGTTTCAGTTCCTTATGAACTAGTTCTATGGTTTTATCTAAATATTGTTCGTCAGTGCCCAAATAAATTGAAAAATGACCGGTGTCAGTTAAAGCAGTGAAATTAGATTCTAAGTTATAGGTAAAACCATATTTTTCTCTAATCCCTAAGTTGAGGCGACTATTTAAACCAGGACCTCCTAAATAATTATTTAGGAGACTAAAAGCGATTCTTTTTTCATCCTGAATGGAATAAGCTCGAGTACCAATCATACAATGAGCCTGGTAAACTCTTCTTTTTTTATTGATTTCGACAGCTTCATATGCTGATGGAGCCTTCCTTTTTTTTGTGTTTTTACCATTTGGCAAACCTTCAAAATGCTTTTCAACGAGCTGAATGAGCTTGTCCATTTCAATATTACCAACTGAGGAAATCACCATGTCGCTAGCTCTGTAATGCTTACTTACAAATTGTAGAACATCTGCTTGGGTATATTTCCTCACCTTTGCTTTGGTTCCTAGTATATTATTTCCCAGCGGATGGTTTGGAAATATTAACCAGTCAAAATCATCAAAAATCTGCTCTGAAGGTGTGTCCTTATAAGACATAATCTCATCAATCACCACTTCTTTTTCCTTGTCCAGCTCCTTCTGTGGAAAAGTAGAGTTGATGATAATATCAGCTATAAGCTCTAAACTACGCTCATAATGCTGGTAGAGAAATGCTGCTTGTAATACTGTCTCTTCTTTTGAAGTATAGGCATTAAGCTCAGCTCCAACATCCTCTAAACGACTTAAAACATGATAGGCTTTACGTTTTTTGGTTCCTTTAAAAATTACATGTTCAATAAAATGAGCTAAGCCATTTTCTTTTTTGAGCTCGTCTCTGGAACCTGTATTAATAATAAGACCTAGATGGGCAACAGTTTGATCTTTACTGATCTGTTGATGCACCAATTTTAGACCGTTAGAAAAGCGATGTATTTGAAATTCTTCCATAAAAGGTGGCAAAAGTAGTCAATTTTAATAAGAACCAGACGCCATATTTGTAACCAAAATACATTCCTTCCATCTAATAATAAAAATACGACAATGAGTACAGGAAAAAGATTATTTAGAAACCCACAAGGTAAAGTGATAGGAGGAGTTTGTACAGGTTTAGGCGATTATTTTAGCCTCGATTATACCATCATTAGAATCATTTGGTTATTGATGGTTTTGTTTGGTGGATTTGGTGTGCTTCTTTATCTCATTTGCTGGATCATTATTCCTGAAAATACCTTTGCATAGCATCACACTTATTTAAATATATTAACAGAACTGAAAACGGTATCTTCCAAGTGGAGATGCCGTTTTTCAATTCGAATATAGCCTAAATCTCATTTTCCAACCTGAATATATATCGACATACTAAACAATATCAAATACAGATAAATTACTTATTTAAGACGTTAATTAGGTGATTTACTTATCGATTTACGCTTATCTTGTATTTCATATGAACAATATATAACAGTATGTTTTCTAAACAAGGCAGACAAACAACACGCACACCTCTGCTTTTCAACACGTTAAAGATTTCTACTATTTAGAATGTTTTTAAATATAAATAATATATTTTTATTGTTAATTAATTAACAGATGAAAAATTATATTTGTTATTCAATTAACAATACTCTTAATCAATTCAATATGGCAGATACAGAAAAATTAGTTGAACAGTTAGTTACGCAACATGGGAAGACTAGAAATAGTTTATTACCAGTTTTGCAAGGCGTTGTTCGTGAAGAACATTTCCTATCGGATACTGCGATGATAGCTATTGCTAAGGCATTGAATTTATCGTCAGCCGATGTTTATGGAACCGCCTCCTTTTACACCTTCCTAGAAACGGAACCTCGTGGTGAAAACATCATCAGAGTGTGTAAAACTATTACTTGTAAAATGAAAGGCAAGCAACAAGTAATAGAGGCTATTGAAAACCATTTAAAAATCAAGGAAGGAGAGACTACTCGCAACAAAAAGTTCACTCTCCTTGCCGCCAACTGTCTTGGTTGGTGCCACAAGGGGCCCGTGATGCTCGTCAATGATGATGTTTACCCTCACGTAGCTCCTGATCAAATAGTCGATATTCTAGATAAGTATTGCTAGTCATTAACCCAAAAATTAAGAAAATGAAATCTAAAAAATTACAAAGAGTCGATTTTATTTTTGATTGCGCGGGTTGTGAGCCCATAGAAGTGGTCAAAAAAGCATTGAAGATGAGCCGTGAAGAAGTGGTATCTTCAATTATCGAAAGTGGATTGAAAGGTAGAGGAGGCGCAGGTTTCCCTACTGGTATGAAATGGAAGTTTGCGAAAGATGAAGTAGCAGACACCAAGTATGTCATCTGTAATGCAGATGAAGGTGAACCTGGAACTTTTAAGGATAGAGAAATCCTTGATGTGGTTCCAAATAAAGTATTATCTGGTATGGCTATTTGTGCTTATGCCATTGGTTCTAAGGAAGGAATCATCTATCTAAGAGGAGAGTATAATTTCCTTTTACCTAAATTAAATGGCCAAATAGATGAATTCAATAATAACCTAAGTAAAATAGGTTTAGATTTTGCTGTGAGTATTCGATCAGGAAGTGGTGCCTATATATGTGGTGAAGAAACTGCTCTTTTCGAATCTATGGAAGGAAGAAGAGGAGAACCACGAAATAAACCACCATTCCCAACCAAATCTGGTTATAATGGAAAGCCTACTGTGATTAATAATGTGGAAACTCTGGTTTATACAGCCATGATTATTAATATGGGTGTGGAAGAGTTTAAAGCTGTTGGTACTATGGATTCTAGAGGCAGCAAAGTATTCTCTGTTTCTGGAGATACACCAAAAGCTGGAATCCATGAGTTAGAGCTTGGATTAAATGTGGCCGATTTCGTTGAGGAATTTGGCGATGGAGATACCAAAGCTGTACAAGTTGGAGGAGCTTCAGGCCATTGTGTGCCTCGTAAGTTATTCAAGGAGACCATTATCGGATTCGAAGGAATTCCGACGGGTGGATCCATGATGATATTCAACTCTACCCGTTCTATGTTTAATGTATTAAATGATTATCTGGAATTCTTCGCAGAGGAATCTTGTGGTCAATGTACCCCATGTAGAATAGGAACTCAGCAGTTGATTAAAGGAGTTGAACAAGTGAAAAGAGGCGAAATGCAATCTGAGTATCTTGATCAATTAATCAAACTTACCGAAACCATGAAGATTGCTTCAAAATGTGGTTTAGGTCAGTCTGTGGCTAATTCGTTTTCATCAATAGTAACCAACTTCCGCGAGGAAATGATTTATTAATCGCAATTACGAAAGGAAAATCATGTCAAAGATAAAATTAACAATAGACGGTAGGAAGGTTCAGATAGAACAGGGTAAAACAATACTCGATGCCGCAAAAAAAATAAATGTAAAGATTCCAACGCTTTGTTACCACGAAGATTTATGTGTGGCAGGAAATTGTCGCGTATGTGTGGTAGAAGTTGCTGGATCAAGAGCCCTTCAAGCTTCTTGTGCTATTCCAGCTCAAGAAGGAATGGAGATAAGAACCAATACCCCTAAGGTAAGAAACGCCCGTAAAGATATCATCGCTATGTTGGTATCAGAGCACAATACACAATGTACCACTTGTTATAGAAGTACCAATTGTGAGCTTCAAACCCTTTCGGCAGAATATAATATTGATAATAATAGATATCTAAGTATATTAAAGCCTAATATTGAAGTAGATAGATCGTCTTGGTCCATTGAGAAAGACGATAGTAAATGTGTACGTTGTCAACGTTGTGTGAGGACTTGTTCTGAATTACAACATGTGAATGCTCTAACGGTCAGCCATAAAGGGAAGGATATGAAAATTAGCACCTTCCACGATCTGCCATTGAAAGATGTGGTGTGTACCAACTGTGGGCAGTGTGTAAACCGCTGTCCCACTGGAGCACTCACCGAAAGACGTTATTTTGATGAGGTTTGGGAAGCCATTGGAGATCCAACTAAACATGTGGTGATGAATACTGCACCTTCTGTGCGTGTTGCACTAGGTGAAATGTTGGGATACCCTGTTGGAACTCGTGTTACAGGAAAAATGGTGACAGCTATGCGTCGTTTAGGTGTGGATTCTGTTCTTGATACAGATTTTTCTGCCGATTTAACGATTCTAGAGGAGGGCACTGAATTATTAGTTCGTCTGAAGAAAGCATTGGTAGATAAAGACGATACTGTAAAACTTCCATTACTAACTTCTTGTAGCCCGGGTTGGGTGAAGTTCTGTGAGCACTTGTATCCAGATCATTTAGGTCATCTTTCAACTTGTAAGTCTCCACAGCAAATGTTTGGAGCATTAACAAAGACCTATTATGCTGATAAAAAAGGTATTGACCCTAAGGATATAGTTAGTGTAGCTATTATGCCTTGTGCTGCTAAGAAATTCGAAGCCAATCGTGGTGAGATGAAAGATAGTGGTTTCCAAGATATTGATGCAGGATTAACCACTCGTGAGTTAGGTCATATGATTCGCCAAACTGGACTAAACTTCCTAGAATTAGAGGAATCTACATATGATAGTATTATGGGAGAATCCACAGGAGCCGGAGTTATTTTTGGAGCCACTGGTGGAGTAATGGAAGCAGCTTTAAGAACAGCCTATGAGATAGTAACGGGAAGAGAAGTTCCTTTTGCTGACCTAAATATTACTGCTGTTCGTGGAATGGAAGGAATTAGAGAAGCTTCAATTTTAATTGAAGATGCTGTTCCAGAATGGTCATTCCTCGAAGGTGTTGAGATGAAAGTAGCTGTTGCGCATGGTTTGATTAATGCTAGAGAAATTATGGATCAAATTGCTGCTGGAGAATCTCCATATCACTTTATAGAAGTGATGGCTTGTCCTGGTGGATGTATTGGAGGAGGAGGTCAGCCTATTCCTACCAATGAGGAAATCAGAAAGGCCAGAGTAGCTGCTATTTATGAAGAAGATATGAATATGACTTTAAGAAAGTCACATGAGAATCCTGAAATTCAGACGATCTATAAAGATTTCTTAAAGGAACCACTGAGTCATGTATCTCATAATCTCCTACATACCACTTATAGAAAGCGCCAACATTATTAGAAATAATAATGCAATACACCGATGTGGATTTTCATCGGAATAATTTCTACGTTTTAATGAGTTTGAGGCCTCCTTTTTGGAGGCCTTTTTTTGGTTTTAAATGGGAGTTCGTTAAAAAAATGCAAACCTAGTGATAGATTCAAATATCAATATACTTTTGACTAAATTCTAAATTACTAATTAAAACTTTAAATTATGAAACTTCTTTATCCTCTGAATTACAAATCCTTCCTGCTGTTTGTATCCATACTTTTAGTATCAAATATACAAGCTCAAAATGCTTTTTTTATGGCAAGCAACGAGGCTGGCACTAATTCGAGTCCAATTGAAAACCGCTCCATGGACGTAGATTGCGATTATATAATAGATGATGGAACATCTGAGAATGCAGTGGGAGTATTTTTCGGAGATATCATGTGGCTAAATAGCTTTAATGCAGCAGGTGGTTGTGAAAAAATTCATACCATATCAACAGCATGGGGGCAAATGGTTGATGGTTTACCTTGTAAAGTCATTTTATATGATGATCCAAACAATGATGGTGACCCAAGTGATGCCGTGTATATGACTGAAGCTATAACTACAGTTGTAAATGCCAATACTGGTATTTTTACTGATATTGCAATTGATCCTACTGTTGTTACTGGAGGTTATTTTGTGGCAGGTTTGGTTCAAAATAATCCTAATTTAGAATATCCAGCTGCATTAGATCAAACTACATCTGAGGGCTATTCATATTTTGTTGGAACTTCAACAGGAGGGACATTTAATGTGATGGTTTTAGCCAATAATGATGTCCCTCTAATTTCTACCGATCTCGCAGGACTTCCTGGTAATGTGATGATAAGAGCTACAGGCTCACCTGTTTCTCCTTCTGTTCCAGTAAAAAACACTGCAGTATTGATTTCTTTTATTCTTATCATCGGATTTGTTGGCATTAGAAAGTTTTTTTTCTAATATATAGTTGATTACCTATGTGGTTATCTGAAGAGTAAATGATGCTCTGAAGAATCTCATCCCTGATATATAATGATTTATCTTTTATGTTTCAGGGATGCTTAGTTGAGCCGGTCTCTTGCTGCACTTTCTAATGTTGAATCGTGATTTAGAAAAATAAGCGAATATCCAATTCCAACAATTCCTCTCTTAGCTTTTGCATTTCCGCTCTTTCTTCTTTGGTCATCACAAAGGAATTACCCATCAGGTAGATTTTTCTGAGGCTTTTAATCTCAGTCAGTTCATAAGGAAATTCCGAAAGACTATTTTCTTGGAGATCGATTTCAATGAGTTTGGTCATCTCACTTAAATCTGGCATCTCAAAAATGCGGTTATATCCCAAATCTAGATAGAGGAGGTTTTGCAAACGAGTCAGTCCAATGGGTACCATAATAATCTCGTTGTGATGCAGGTAAAGCGCAATTAAGTTATGAAGTTTGAAGATCGTGTCGGGTACGACAGTAATTTGATTGTAAGCCAAATAGATTTGCTCAAGCCTATCAGCATTCCCTATCTGTTCTGGAATTTCAGAAATCTGATTGTGATAAAAGTCAATTTCTTTCAAGTTTTTTAAGTCCCAAACCTCTTCTGGGATTTCTGTAAATTCATTTTTATAGAAAATTAGGTGTTCCAGATTTTTTAAATCTCTAAAAGAATGAGGAACTTGATTTATCTGATTGATGCCTAAATTTAAGGTTTCCAATTTGGTCAGTTGGCCTAGATTACTCGGTAATTCTGTAATTTCATTGGCTCCTATATGAATACTCTCTAGATTTTTCAACTTACGAATATCCCTTTTACTTAAAGATTTAATCTGATTATAATTGAGTTTAACCTCCTTAAGGCTGTCCATGTGTTTTATAAAACAAGGAATGCGTTTGATATGGTTCTTACTCAGATCAAGGAATTGCAAATGCTTTAATTTCCTGACTGATCTTGGAATTCTTTTCAATTGATTTTCTGAGAGGTCTAAGTTTTCCACACTATGATTCTTTTTGAACTTGATACTTCTAATATCATTTCCACTCAATACAATTACTCGTAAACTATCGGTCTCAGGCCATATGGATTTCTTGATTTTTTCAATCTGATTACCACATAATTGAATGTTTACTGCATTTTGAAAACTCGTTAACCCAGGTGCTTCTTGTAAAACTAGTTTCGAAAGCTTAATTTTTTTTACTGTGTCTGCTTTTAATTGGAAAAACTCCTCTAGTTTCTTCTGGTTTTCGACAGCTTTTATACTATCCTCATATTGCCTTAGTTTCATAAACATAGAGTCGTGAGCAATAATAATTGAGTCTCTATTTTGCTGGGCTTTTAATAAAAATGAAGAGGATATAAACAGAAAGAAAATACTAAAGATAAAAAGTTTAAATAGTTTCATTTGGTTTCTCTTTTTTAAAATAAACGGTTAAACTAATTAAAAAGAGTAGAACGGCTAAAAAAACAGATGAGCGACCTAAATAATCTCCATATTTCACATAAAATGTAAGTTCAGAATTAGCCTTTAAAGTATGTTTCCTTGAGTCTTGAACCCAATAAGAAGTTGCTTCTATTACATCTCCTCTTTGGTTTACAAAGCAAGAGATCCCTGTATTTGCTGAACGAGCTACACTTCTTCTGGTTTCTACAGCTCTAAGCCTCGAGAAGACCAAATGTTGCTTATGTCCTTGAGTATTTCCCCACCAACCATCATTAGTGATGACCATTAATATTTGAGCACCATTCTTCACGAATTCCGTCACAAATTCACCATAAATACTTTCGTAGCATATCAATGGAGCTGCACCAATTCCTTGAGAAGAGTAAAATACTTTTCTTTCGGTATCATAACCCAAACTTCCTACGGTTCCGCCTAAATCAAAAGCGACATATTGCAGAGATTTCAGAATGCTTTTAAAAGGCATTTTTTCTGGTCCTGGAACTAATTTGCTTTTATGGTAAGCCCCTTCTGTATTTTTATAATTCAATAATATGGCAGTATTGTACTCATCATAGATTCCTCCGTTTTCAGTTTCTCGAGATGTGGAAGTGGCTTCGTCTAAGAAACTATAGGTACTCGCACCTACTACCATTTTTAAATCAGGGTATTTTCCCATAAAACTTTGTAAACGCGGAATAGAAACCCCATTTTTCATTCTAGCACCAACGGTCATAGCTGGCTCTTGAATTCCTTCTTGGATGGCAGATTCAGGAGCTACCCAGAATTGTGTTTCTTCAGAAATTAATGGTGCAGAAAGTTGAATCATTCTATCGATAACTTCTTGAGGAGGACTTAAGAATTGCTCACTCCAAGGATCCATATTTGGTTGTACTACTACAACTTCGGTGTCTTTTCCTTCTTCTGTATAAGTCTGATATTGGTAAATAGAGTAAAAAAGTGGGATGAGTATAATGAGTAAAACCGAAATGGAAGAGAAAGCAATTTGACCAATAGTTTTTTTACTTTCTAACGCCGTTTTCAGCAGCCTGAAAATGAGAATATTGATAATAAGGATCCACCAAGTTCCACCAAATACTCCAGTATATTCATACCATTGAATGGCATATGGATGGTTGGCAAATACATTCCCTAAATTTAGCCACGACCAGCTTAAATCCCAGTCTAAATGTAGATATTCAAAAGCCACCCAAAGTACAGGGAGTAAATAAATGGCTTTTTTATTATTATGAAAATACCTTTTTGAGAAACTGAATATCACCCACACCCAGCTCATAAAAAGGCTATTCAAAACAATAGCCATAATAGCTCCAAAAGCTGTAGAATTCCAAATCCACCAAGTGCTTAGTGCATTCCATGTAAATAAAGCAATATAGCTATAGAGAAAAATATTTCGGAGTGGTTTTTTTGATTCTTTGCTCAATTGGTCTTCAATAAAAAATAAAGGAACAAAGGCAATAAAAGCAATATATGGAAGGCCTAAGGTGGGCCAAGCAAGACTCAAAAGAATTCCGCTTGAGATAGATAATAACAATTTAGATTTTAGCATATAAATAGAATTTGTGCTAATGTGATGCAAATAATATATACCTATCACATGGATAGATAATTGGAATATCTATGCAAAAATAGGGAAACCTAATGAGATGAGGTGTATAAAATTAAAAAACCCTAAGCTCTGTTTGATGCTTTTCTAGATCGAGTAATCTGCTTTTGGTCTCTAAGCTTCCTGAATAGGTACTTAGCTCGCCTCTTTTTGTAAGCAATCTATGACATGGAATAATAATTTCGATGGGGTTTTGTTGCGCTGCATAGGCAATGGCACCGCTGGTATTCTTATTGCCCATTTGTTTGGCCAAATCGCCGTATTCTAAAGTAGAACCATAGGGGATATCTAATAATCTTCGCCAGACTTTTTTTTGAAATTCACTACCCTCTATGTAAATCTTTCCAGTGAACTCTTTTGGTTGACCTGAGAAATAGTCTGTTAATTGCTGAGAAAGCCCATCTTTTAGTTTGGGGACCTTATCAATAGACTCCTCAGAAAAACAAAGCTCCGATAAAGCAAAATGATTAAAACTTAGCTTGACCAAACCAAATTCTGTTTTGAGGTAAGATTCTTTTTTAATGCTTTTTAAAATCTTAAAGGCTTCAGTTGTGTTTTGAGCGGTAAGTACTGTATCAGGAAGTTGGCTTTCGGTGATGCCTCCACTTCCTAGTATTGCAATAACAGTTTTGTTATTTTTTATAAAATGATTGAGAAGTTGTTGAGAACCTCCTCCTCCACCAATTAAAATACCGGCATCAGCCATTTGAGCTATTTGAGAATGTTTGGAATAGCTGTCTTGTGTGCGATAAATCTCCGATACACTTTCTTTATAGTCTAGTTTTTTATGTTTTTCAATCACACAGATTGTTGTGATTGGATATTTTTGGGCAGCCTCAAATGCATGTGCAAAAGTACCTGAGGTATTCCCTGCAATTAATGAAATTCCCATTTTTGCGGCAGTTCTTCCCACAATTGCAGCAGTTTTAGCATTTTTTACCGAGCATTCTTTTCCATATCCTAATATGGCCAATCTAATTTGGGTATTAATCATAATCTTTCCTCCTCCAAACCTCAGTTCGACATTAAATTAGACCACAGTTTCAGATAATTAGTTCATATATGACACAAATTTATGAAGAGCTATCGGGATAACTCAAAGAAATTTGACGATGTAGATGGGCTAATTATCGAACTGAGGTTTTAACAAAAATAAAGAAAAAAGACATAAAAAAAGCTGCTGAAATAATTGAATTTCAGCAGCCTATATTTTGTTGTTTTTTACTTAGTCTCAGCAAGAAAACTAACTTTTTTCTCAGTGGTTGATAAGAAAGCTTCGAGAACGAGACTTAGTTTTTCTGAAAATCAAGGAGTTTACTTTTGTAAATGACTGTTTTCAGAAAGGCTATAACGATTTATCGGAGTTTTCTTGCAGCCACTACTTAGAATGGCATAAAAGTAATACCTATAGAAATAGGATAAGTTTCTGGTCCTTTATTGGCCACAAATAATTTGTTCAAACTGTAATATCCATAAAGATGTACCCATTTATATCCAACACGAGCTTGAACACCAAATCTTGTGGACTCCAGTTGACTCATGTCTTTATGCTTTTCTTTGGTTCCGTAACCCAGCGTTCCATCTTCATCGAATGCATCACCTTTCATTTTGGTTTTAGAATCTATTAAAAATCCAAATTTCATGCCCAAAGTAAAACGCATCTTATTTTCTGTAACAAAGCGCATTTCAACAGGGATATCTATGTAGGTAACATTTACTTTTGATCTCTTTAATTTAACCCCAGAAGGAACAGGTGTAAATTCAATCACATCAGCTTTTACATTTGGAACATAAGCATTCTTCAGATAAAGGTTTTCCGAAGATACTCCAAGTCCACCTGCAAAACTAAAACCTTTATTACCCATTAAGTGGTTGTACATAACAAATACATTGGCTCCTTGGTTGATCGTTCTAGTTTTGATACCAGTTGGCATATCCATCCAAATACTGGTATACAAATCGTAACCAACAGAGA
Source organism: Bacteroidales bacterium (assembly GCA_016744655.1). Classification (GTDB taxonomy): domain Bacteria; phylum Bacteroidota; class Bacteroidia; order Bacteroidales; family UBA12170; genus UBA12170. The sequence continues at coordinate 23,120 of JADGDY010000042.1, forward strand.
TTTTTTTCATCGTTGTTTCAGCAACTGGTTGTGCAAAAGCACCAAAACCAATAATGGTTAACAGAGAAAATATGATTGCTTTCTTCATAAGTATAGTTTGATATTTTTCTTTTTCTAGCTTTTCTATCAATTTTTAAGCCAGGATAAATTTAAAATATAATTTCTTTATATCGGGAATCATTAAGTAAATAATATCCTTCTATTTTTGATTTCACTAAATATTGGCGCAAATATACAAAATAATCATCCGAACCATTGTTGATGATTTTAATGATTCCTTGCTAAATAATGTTAATAACCTGAGTTCGATTATTAAATAACTTCCACAGAAAGCCAATAATGCATCAGGTTTGACCTGAAATTCAAGAAGATATAGCGGGCTATATCAATTGGATTTTAGTAAAAAGATGATGTATTATTGACTTTTCCCCAAGTGGATTTCTATAATTAACTCCTTTTCTTCATCAAATTTCATCGAGTTATCCCGATAGCTCTTCAAAAATTTGATTCGAATATGAGCTAATTATCTGAAACTGTGATGATATTTAATGTCGAACTCAGGTTAATAATATAGAGTTCAGTTAAAAACGAGCACAAAAAACCTATTGTTTTCTAAACATATCAGTATTATCAATCTTTTGGCCACTGTATTGTTGAACTTCGTCGTGAATATAAGTGAGCTCAACTCCCACCTCTTTAAACATTTCCTCAGACTCGCCACCAGCATGATATTTTCTCTCACAAACTACTCTTACTATACCACAATTGATAATGAGCATGGCACAAGTTCTACAAGGAGTCATTCTGCAATACAAAGTTCCTCCTTCCAAGGCAATTCCTCGTCCTGCTGCTTGCGTAATGGCATTTTGCTCAGCATGAACAGTTCTTACACAATGCTGTGTTACTTTACCATCCTCATGAACCACCTTCTTGAACAAATGTCCTACTTCGTCGCAATGGGCTAATCCACGAGGAGAACCCACATAGCCTGTCACCAAAATTTGCTTGTCTTTGGTGATCACACAACCGCTTCTTCCTCTATCGCAAGTAGCTCTTTGTGCTACTGTATCGGCAAGCTGAATAAAATACTCGTCCCACGATGGTCGAATGTGAACTTCGGATTTAGGTTTTTCAGACATCTTTATAGTTTTTTGATGATTTCTTCTGTTTGAATAATTAACTGATTTCTGTCTCCATTATTGTCAATGGAAAAATCAGCCATTTCAATACACTTCTTTAGGTTTTGTTTATTGGGATCGGTGCTGTTCATTTCTCTGGCTTCGTTTGCCAAGAATGTTTCATAACTAATATGATCAGTTTCGGAAGCTCGAATTTTAATTCTATCGTAACGAATAGCAGGATCAGCATCCACAGCAAAAAGGTAAAAGCTTCCTTTGTCTTTTAAGGAAATAATTTCACCAGGAGTTCTAATACTTTCTATAATGCAGTTTTTTCCACTTTCCAGGGATTCTAAATAAAGTTGATCGGTAACATAAGAAGGAGAATTTTGTGCTCTTAACTCGTTGGCCAAGGAAGTCATGCTGTCTCTATTATTGGGCATGCCTCTTTTAAGCATTTCTTTTTGCAAATATCCCCTCACAGAGAAATGGGCATAGCCTTTTTCTTTTGTCAGAAAATCTACAATGGTTCCTTTTCCGGCTCCTAAAGTTCCTGTTATTCCTATAATGATCATTTACTTTCTTTTTTAATGTCTTTAAGCCATTTGGTCATGGTAATGGGTTTGTAATCGGCCAATTTATTCATAAGTCCATTAATATCACTGTCCACCATTAAATTGTCCAAATGCTCTTGTCTGATAAATCCTTCACCTACTCCAAGCTGGAAGAACTTCACTAAATGTGAGAAATAGTCTTTCACATCTAACAAGCCCATAGGTTTTTCGATAATGTGTAATTGATCCAAAACTAAAACCTCAGCTACTTCGTCTAAAGTACCAAAACCACCTGGTAATGCAATAAAAGCATCAGACATTTCAATCATGATGTCTTTTCTTTCGGCCATGGTATCCACAGCAATCATTTTGGTAAGGTGGGTATGAGCTACTTCTTTTTCAATGAGATGGTGAGGCATAATACCAATGACTTCTTTACCCGCAGCTAATATTTTATCGGCTAATATTTTCATTAGTCCAACATTGGCGCCACCATAAATAAGTGTCATATCATTTTGGATTAAATGCTCCGCTAGCTTTTCCGCTTTTTCTTTGTAGATAGGATCGATTCCCATACTGGAACCACAAAAAACACATATTTTCTTCATGCTGCGAATTTAGGGAATATTTGCACGATACCAATTGTATTGCAAAATGAGAGATTGTCATTTTGCCTTCTAAATACATTGTATCAGATTACAATGATCAGTTTTATAACTTAATTATTTTTTCAGTTCTAATCTGTTTTTCATCAACTTTGATTTTGACAAAATATATCCCTTTTATAAGATGAGTTAGGTCTAATACATGATTGTATGTTGAATATACTTTTTCTCCAGTTAGATTGAATATCTCTGAATATGCTCTTTCATCTGAGTCAATATATAATAAATTAGATGTTGGATTGGGATGAATAGAAACTTGATAAGGCTTTAGATCATCTGTATTGGAGATTTCAATGCTCGAATAGTGTAACGATGTCCTACCTGTATGTTCCCATTCTTGAGAATCATCATTTGGTAGATAGAACAAACTATTTAACCAAGGGTTTTGAGCATTATAGATTTCATGATATTCATATATATCTGTGAAAAGATCATAATCTATAGGAATAATTACTTCGTCAATTGAATAGTTATAATCATATGAATTTGAGTTTTTTCCAATAGTAATCCATGATTCATTATATGTATCCCAATCATATCTTATAGCCTCTGTAATGTTGCCAAGTTCATCATAAGACCAAGCAGTTTTTTTATTATTTAACCATGAATCATCAACTGAATTTACTGAGAATGATATTCTTTCAATGTTGACTTCTTCTTCATTAAAAACATATTCAATTTTGTATCGTTTCTCCCAATATTCAATCCCTATATATTGAATATAAGCTTTCTCATTTATCATTTTTTGATTCGCATTGTACTCATATTTATATAAATAAAAGTCTTTCCATGATTCATCCTCTGTAATCCAATATTGTATTAATACAGAATCTAATAAACCACTGTTGCTATAGTAAAAACTGTGATGTTCATCAGACAACCAGAGGTTCTGTTCCGAATCCCAATCGTTTATCACTATTCCTTCAATTTGATTTTCTGAATTCCATGAATATATAGAATGAGATTTATTTTCAAACTCTTCACTATTGATGTTTTTAACTAAATAGAAATCTTCTATTAGTCGGTGATCAGAATCCCATGTATAGTTGTTTTTAGAGTATTCAGCAAGTTCGTTTTCAGCATTTCTTCTGGAGTACTTTTTTGTGGCTTTATCGAAATCATTGTTATAAGTATAATCGATTTTAAAGTCCAAAACCATCCCATAGTTTGTAATTTCTTTATAATAAAGATAGTTTGTAATTTGCCCAATATCATTGTGCATCCATTGTCTTGATTGATAGGTTTTGTAAGTATCTTCACCCAAATAGGTTTCAAGGTTAAATGAATCTAATTTTTGAAACTGGCTTAAAGGTTGGTAGGGATTTGTTTTTAAGGATGAAAATATTTTCTGGTACTCAGAATAAGAAATATTATGAGTTTTACCCAAGTCATTTTCTTTTGAACTATGGTTTCCTTGACCAAAATTTAAGTTTGTAATGGTAATAAGAAAGAGAATCGTAATGCAATGTTTCATAGTGAATAGTTTATTAAATATTAAGTTAGAATTCTTCTTTTTTTATCTAATCAATGAATAGTCTACTTACAACCCTCAATACGCCCCATAATCTGACAAGCCTTGTCTTTATCTGCGCTCAATTGGTTTTTAAGAGCTTCTAATCCATCAAATTTTTCTTCTTCTCTTATCTTCTCCAAAAAACACATGGTGATGTATTTGCCATAAATGTCACGATTGAAATTGAAAATATTGACTTCAGATGTAAGGTCGTGATTCTTTAATCTAATGGTAGGGCGATAGCCGATATTGGCCATGCCAAAAAACTGCTCTTCACCCATTTTTATCTCCACCACATAAACACCAGCAGGCATGAGCTTATGTCTGTATTTGTCTTTTACATCCATATTGGCTGTGGGAAAACCCAGTGTTCGTCCTATCTGATTTCCTTTTACTACTTGCCCCGACATTTGATATTTATAGCCCAGAAATTTATTGGCTGCAGGAATATTTCCCTCTGTGAGATATTTTCTGATTCTTACGGAGCTGATTCCCAATTTGTGGATGTCTTCCATGGGAACTTCAGTTACTAAGAAACCATATTTGTCGGCAAATTTATTCATCAAAAGGAAATCGCCATCGCGGCCATAGCCATATTGATTATCGAAGCCCATCACCACTTCTTTTACTCCTATTTGCTCCACCAAAATACTTTTTACAAAATCGAAAGATGTAGTGGTGGAAAAAGCCTCGGTAAAAGGGATAACGAGCAAATAGTCTACTCCCATCATCTCCATCAACTCTGCCTTTTCTTCTATGGTATTCAGAAGTTTTACCTCATCCTTACTTTTTTCAAAAAGAACCTCCTCCGGGCCTGGATCAAATGTTATAATTACAACTTGGCCTTGTTTTTCTAGGGCAATAGTTTTACAAATCCTTAGCAACTTTTGATGGCCAATGTGAACACCATCAAACCTACCGATACTAACCACAGGATAGCTCAGCTTAGGAAAGTTTTTTATGTCTTTAATGATTTCCAAGAGCAGGATTTAGAGGTCAAATTTATCACAAATATATTCCGCAATCTGAACAGCATTCGTAGCAGCGCCTTTTCTTAAATTATCGGCAACTATCCACATATTCATGGTTTTATCTTGACTTTCGTCTTTCCTAATTCTACCCACAAATACATTGTTTTTTCCTTCTGCAAATTTGGGCATGGGATACTCGTTGTTGGCAGGATTGTCTAAGATAGTAATTCCAGGATAATATTTCATTAGGTCAATGGCATGCTTCATTTCAAAATCTTGATGAAACTCAGCATTGATGCTTTCGCTGTGGCCACCCATAACTGGAACACGAACCACTGTTGCAGTAACTCTAATATCTTGATCACCAAGGATTTTTCTGGTTTCATCTACCAGCTTCATTTCCTCAGAAGTATAATCATTCTCTAAAAAGTCTCCCCCATGAGGAATTAAATTCATATCAATGGGGTGAGGATAAAATTTAGCAGGACTAGGACGACAAATCCTCTCATCTTGCAACTGTCTAACAGCACCAACACCAGAACCAGTTACCGATTGATAGGTAGAAACCACCAAACGATTTAATTGAAAAGCTTGATGAAGAGGAGCCAAAGCCAAAACCATTTGAATTGTTGAGCAATTAGGATTGGCAATCAATAAATCATCTTTTCTGAGTTGGTCGGCATTAATTTCAGGAACCACCAAAGGAATATTTTTATCCATACGCCATGCAGAAGAATTATCAATTACATAGCAATTCTGCTTTATAAATTCGGGAGCCCATTGCTTAGATGTGGATCCACCTGCAGAGAAAATAGCAATTTGAGGCTGCTTCTTTAATCCATCCTTCATGCTTAAAACCGTATAAGTTTTTCCATCAAAAAGGATTTCTTTTCCAGCTGACCGTTCCGATGCGATGGGAATCAACTCTGTGATCTCCAATTTGCTTTCTTTTAGAACCTGAAGGATGACACCTCCAACCATGCCCGTTACACCTACTACTGCAATTCTCATATTTTTTTTCTTTATTAAGTGCAAAATTAGTACATTTATTGCGATAATAAATGATAAAACTTTCCTAATGAAAAAGCATCTTATACTATTCGCTTATCTCCTATTTCCTTACCTTGTTTTAGCTCAAATTTCAGAGAGTTTTGAAGATGGTGATTTTACACAAAATCCACAGTGGCTAGGCGATGAAGCTCAGTTTATTGTAAATGATGATTTTCAATTACAATTGAGCAATGAAGGATTATCTGATACTTCATATTTAGTTACATCAAATTCTTTTATAGACAGCACAAGCTGGGAGTTTTCTATCAAATTATCATTCAGTCCATCTTCTAATAATAATGCAAGAGTTTATTTAGTGTCAGATCAACAGGATCTTTCAACGCCATTAAATGGATATTTCTTGCAATTTGGAGAGTCTTTAAGCGATGATGCCATAGAACTGTTTAGACAAAATGGAACGGAAATCACCTCCATTTGCAGAGGAACGGAAGGTAGTGTGGCTTCTTCATTTCAGGCCAAGATAAAGGTTATTCATAAAGACAATGGAGATTGGATAGTCTATTCCGATTTTAATACCACAGGACAATTTCAATTGGAATGCCAAGGCAATGATAACAGTATTTCAAGCACCGCTTATTTTGGATATTTCTGTAAATATACCAGTTCCAATTCCACCAAATTTTACCTCGACAACATAGAGGTTAAATATATGGAAGTGGATATTGAAAAACCGGAGGTGGAAGCTGTAGTTTTAGAATCCTCAAAAGATTTGAAGGTGAGTTTTAATGAAATGGTAACTGAGGAAACCGCATTGAGTTTATCCAACTATTCGGTGGATCAAATAGTAGGAAATCCAATTCTAGCAGAACTTAATGAAGCAAAAACAGAAGTATTATTGCAATTTGAGAATGATTTTGCAGTGGATCAAGAATACCAGATTACCATAGAGAATGTTGAAGATTTAAGTGGGAATATCATGGATCCAACGGTGGAATCTTTTGCAAGAATTGAAATTTCTCCTTTCGATGTGGTTATCAATGAAATTATGGCCGACCCCACACCAGAAATACAATTGCCAAATGCAGAATATTTAGAAATCTATAATAGAACCTCCACGGTGATTGCTTTACAAGGATGGAAAATGGAAATCGGCGGAACTTTAAAAGACTTTCCAGAAGCTTATATTCCTGCCAACTCCTACCTGATTATTTGTAAGGAAAGTAATATTCCTCTTCTTTCAGGATATGGTGAATGTGTTGGCTTTTCTAGCTTTTCTTTAACCAATGGAGGTCAGTTGTTGCGATTATTGAGTCCAAGTGATATGGTGGTTCATGAGGTAGAATATACCGATGATTGGTATCAAGATCCAAACAAAGACGACGGAGGATGGTCATTGGAGCAAATCAATCCTTCCGATTTTTGTTCTCAAGCCATTAACTGGAGAGCAGCAGAAGATGCACGAGGCGGAAGCCCAGGCGAACTCAATTCCATCTATGATGATACTCCGGCTTTTCCACAAGTATCAAACCTAGAAGTGGTGGATAATCCGCTATTATTACTCAGTTTCAATCAAGAAATGGATTTACAAGATATTCTCAGAAAGTCGAATTATTCAGTTCAGCCTGGAGATAATCCCATTCAACAAGTGATCGCAAAGGACACCAGTACTTCGGTATATTTGATATTTCAGGATCCGTTTGAGATCGGTGAAAACTATCAACTAATCATAGACGGTGATATTAAAAACTGTGCGGGTCAATCGATGGAAACTCCCAGCGAAATCGATTTTATGATCCCTAAGAATGCCATAGAGGGCGATATTGTCATTCATGAAATCATGGCAGATCCTGAACCAGTTTTTGGACTCCCACCCTACGAATATTTGGAACTTTATAATACTTCAAATGCACCAATAGATCTATCTGGATGGACCCTACAAACCGGATCTACAATTAAAACCTTTGAATCGTATTTATTGAATCCTCAGTCTTTTCTAATTATTTGCGAATCGGATGCTGTGGCCAGCTTCAGCGAATATGGTGATACTTATGCCATGTCAAGCTTTTCATTAACCAATGGGGGTGCTCAAATAGTATTAAGGAATTTGGGCGGAGGAATTATCCATCAAATAGAATATGATGATGATTGGTATGAAGATGATGATAAAGCTGATGGCGGTTGGAGTTTGGAAGCCATTGACCCCTTGGAATATTGTGTGGAAAAGCCCAACTGGTCAGAAAGCATAGATGAAAAAGGCGGAAGCCCCGGAAGTATAAATAGTGTGGATGGAACAATGGGAGAAACAGAACCCTTAAGAATTCAGCGCATCGAATTAATAAGTGAGACCAATATTAGAGTTTATTTTAGTGAAAAGATGGACAGTATCAGCTTGTCGCAAACTCAAAATTACTTTATCGATGAGAATATTGGAAATCCAATAGAATGTGCCATTGAAGGACCTAAATATAACTCTGTGGTTTTAACTTTAGCTGAGGAATTATCCAATACTATAGTTTATACCTTGGAAATTGAAGATGGATTACTGGAATGTAATGGTAGTTCAGCAGGAGGATTATTCCTTTCTTTTGCCGTTCCCGATGAAATTGAAAAAGGTGATATCGTTTTTAATGAAATTCTTTTCGATGCAGCCATTGATGATGGAGAATATGTGGAGTTGGTGAATGTTTCAGATAAAATTCTTGAAACTTCTGGTCTTAGTATTTCAAGGATTAAGATCAATCAGTATGATACCACTTGGTATACCGCCGATTTGGAAAGTGCTTTATTGTTTCCAAATGATTATATAGCCTATGCCGAATCACCAAGTCAAGTGCTTAGGGTTTATTATTCTGAGCAACCCGAGCAGATACTACAATTATCCGATTTGCCAGATTTTCCTAGTACCGAAGGACATGTGCTATTACATTTAACCTCCTCTACTGATAGTATAATTGACGAATTACAATACACTGATGGCATGCACCACAGCTTATTAAAAGAAACCAAAGGAGTTTCTTTAGAGAAGATTAGTTTGTTAGGAGGCAATGTTTCAGATAATTGGCATTCTGCTGCTAGTTCTGTAAATTATGGTACACCTGCTTATCAGAATTCTCAGTTTCTAGAAGAAGGTAGCAGCCAATCGGCCTTTAAGCTTACACCGGAAGTATTCTCTCCAGATAATGACGGATATGAGGATGTCCTACAGATAAATTATCGCATGAAAGAAGCGGGGTTCCAATTAAATTTAATCGTTTATGATGCACGAGGAAGACAAGTAAATCGTCTGGTGAAAAATGAGCTTTTAGGAACCGAAGGAAACTTTTATTGGAATGGTGAAGACGAGAATGGAGAAAAAGCAAGTATGGGAATTTATATTTTGCTCTTTGAATATTTCGATTTAGAAGGAAATGTAAACTCAGAGAAACTATCTACTGTATTAGGTGGGAAGCTTTAATTAGTTTTTTGGTTAGATATTTTTGAGTATACTAAAATACTGTATTGGTTTTCATAAGGCATTACCATTTTAAAACCATATTGATTGATATAAATCGTTTCTATTTCTCTTACTTTTCAAAAGAAACTATTATACCAAATATATTTCCAATTGATTGATATAATTTGTATCTTTACGGTATGCCAAAACGAATAGAAATAGAGATAAAAGAAGACCTTAATTATTTGA
>JADGDY010000043.1 GCA_016744655.1 Bacteroidales bacterium
ATTCTCAGTTCGATAATAAGTGAAATTCTATTATTAGAACATTAAATCATTTCCTGCATGCCCATGTGTCTACGTGCTTAGCCATCAGCTTATTAAATCTTCCGATAATTCTTATATTCTCCAACGCGAATACCAGTCAAATTCTCCAAATGATATAGAAACCAGTTTTTCAATCCGAAGTTTTTTTGTGTAGGATCAAAATCAAAGCTCCAGTTTAATTTGTTTATCCTATTTTTCATGACTTCAGGTGGAGTTCCATTAAACGATTTTAAACTATCTATTTGGCTATAATCAAACTGACCTTTTGGTTGATTCTTGGCCACATAATCATCAGAATGCCATAAACTAAGGAAGTTTTTGATTTTTGCAGTTTGCATTTCAGGTGGCTTTACCCAGCCATAGTGATAGATATAGGCGTCTATTTCTTTTACATGTAGCTTTTGCCCATTATTTCTAAAACCTTGAGCATCTTTATACGATTTGAAATTTGAATTGTTTTTTATAACTCGTATTTCTCGTCGATACCATTTTCTACTGTCACCTACAAAATCGTAGGAACCATAAAAGTGTAAATATTTAAAGAGTAAACCTTCTACTTTGTCCTCCTCTTTGTATTTTTCCATGGCTGTTTTAATGGTCTCGTGATATTTCTCATGAACCACTTCGTCACCTTGTATGTAGAAACACCAATCGCTATCTTTAGTTACATGAGCCAGTGCTTTATTGGTTTCTTCAGCTAAAACTCGTCCACCTTCTCTTAAACTCAAATCCCACTCGGTCTCTATAATCTTGACTTTATTAGAATCGATATTCTGAATTAATTCTAAGGTGGCATCTTCCGATTTTCCAACGGCAACCACTACTTCATCGCAGAGAGGAAGAATGCTTTGGATGCTTTCTACAATAGGATAATCGTAGAGTACTGCATTTCTGATGAAGGTAAAACCGCTGACTTTCACGTTATAATGTGTATTTGTTTAACTGTCTGAACTTTAAAGATGATGATTTTTTATTTCCTTAAGGTAGGGAGATAAAAAATGAATGAACACCAGTATAAAATTCAGACAGTCGAAATCTTTTATCTAATAATTTAATATACCTGTATAATTGGAAGGATTAATCTTTTTCAGTTCTTCTTTTACCTCATCAGAAATATCAAGATTTTCCACAAATGCAGCCATACTTTCTGCATTAATCTTTTCGTTGGTACGTGTTAAATCCTTTAGCGCTTCATAAGGATTTGGATAATTCTCTCTACGAAGAATGGTTTGAATGGCTTCAGCAACTACAGGCCAATTATTTTCTAAATCTTCTGCTAGTTTAACTTCATTAAGAATTAATTTACCTAATCCCTTTTGTAAAGATAGAATAGAAATAATCATATGTCCCAAAGGCACTCCAAGATTACGAGTAACTGTGGAATCCGTTAAATCTCTCTGTAGACGAGAAATAGGAAGTTTAGCAGCTAAATGCTCCATAATTGCATTGGCTAAACCAATGTTTCCCTCAGAGTTTTCAAAATCGATAGGATTTACTTTATGAGGCATTGCTGAGGAACCCACTTCACCTTTTTTAATTTTTTGCTTGAAATAATCCATGCTGATATAGGTCCAGATATCGCGATCTAAATCCATCATGATATTATTAATTCGCTTTAAATTATCGAAAAAAGCAGCCATATAATCATAATGCTCAATTTGCGTCGTGTTTTGTAATCGAGAAAGACCAAGCTTTTCGGCAACAAATTTATTCCCGAACTCCACCCAGTTGATTTGAGGATAGGCTACATGATGGGCATTAAAGTTCCCAGTTGCTCCTCCAAATTTTGCAGCGTAAGGAATTTGCTCTAACATTTTAAATTGGTTGTCAAGACGTTCCACGAAAACATAAATCTCTTTTCCTAAACTCGTTGGAGAAGCTGTTTGTCCATGTGTACGGGCCAGCATTGGAATGTTTTTCCATTCGTTGGCCTTGTTCATTAACTCTTTTCTAAGCTGTGTTAAAGCAGGCTGAACTACATCTTCAAATCCAAGTTTTAAACTCAAAGGAGTAGCGGTATTATTAATATCTTGACTGGTTAAACCGAAGTGAATAAACTCTTTAAATTGACCAAGGTTTAAAGCATCGAATTTCTCTTTAAGAAAGTACTCAACAGCTTTAACATCATGATTGGTTACTGATTCTATTTCTTTGATTCTTAGAGCATCAGTACTCTCGAATGATTCGTAAATATGACGTAAATCCTTAAATAGATCTGTATTGAAATCTTTTAACTGTGGAAGAGGTATTTCGCATAAGCTTATGAAGTATTCCACTTCAACCTGAACACGATATTTTATTAGACCCTCCTCAGAGAAATATTTCCCTAATTTTTCAGTTTTACTTCGGTATCTTCCGTCAATAGGAGATATGGCATTAAGAGCTGTAAGTTCCATTTTTTCAAAATTTTTGCAAAGATAAAGAAATGGATAAATAAATTAGATTTTATGTTTGGAACCTTAGTTGGGAAATGTTGAAATATTGTGTGAAATAGGAGCTTCTTTGCGGCTTAAATACTTTGTATGAGTTTACTACTGGAATATTGAAAGTAGCCAGGATTTGTAAAGAGGGCCAAAAGATAGTAAGGAATGTACTTGGTAATAAGAGTTCTTAAATGCTAACACGGCCTAGATGATCAGTGTGAGAACAATCTTACTTTGGGTTCAATGTTTTACATGGGTTAATAATTGTTAAGAATGGCAGGATAATTTCAATGGTTGAGATAAAAACAAGTAGTTTTGGCCTTTAATTAACATTCATGAGTGAGAGACTAATTTTAGATTTTGGTAATACGCTAAAAAAAGCCGCTGTTTATGAGGGAGATGTTTTATTAGAGCTGCATTCATCTAATAAAGATATAATTCCTGTAATAGAGGCCTTAAAGCAGAAATATCCACAAATGAAGCGAGCTATTCTGAGCACGGTAGTTCAAATCGATGTGCATCTTCTACATTATCTAAAGCAGAATTTTCATTTCTTATTGTTTAATCATGAAACAGCAATACCCATTAAAAATGTTTATAAAACTCCTATTACTTTGGGAAAAGACAGAATAGCTGCTGCGATAGGAGCTTATAAGCTATTTCCTAAAAAGAATGTATTAGTTATTGATGCAGGGAGTAGCATTACTTATGAGATATTATCACAAAATGGGGATTATTGTGGAGGAGCGATTTCTTTGGGCATACATCTTAGAGCAAAAGCATTGAACCATTTTACAGATCAATTGCCATTGGTGGAACCCAGATTACAAGTGGATTTAGTTGGTAATGATACAGAATCTTGTCTTCAAAGTGGAATTGTGAATGGTGCGATAGCTGAGCTAAGTGCCATGATACAAGGGTATGAGAATCAATTCGAAGATTTAAAAATTATTTTAACAGGTGGAGATGCTATTTATTTTGAAAAAAGCCTAAAATATAACATCTTTGCATCCGAAAATTTAGTGCTCGAAGGCTTAAATTATATACTGGATTATAATGATATATAGAAAAAAACTACTATTTGTGTTGACCATCTTGTTAGGAATGGCATCATTTGGCTATTCTCAAGGAACCGTAACTTCTCCTTACTCTTTCATTGGATTGGGGGATGGCTACGATAAGGGAAACATAAGAGCACTAAGTATGGGGGGTGTAGATATTGCACTTAGAAACCCGATGTACATTAACATGTTAAACCCTGCAGGGTTATCTGGAATAGATAGCCTTTCATTTGTAGGTAGTGTTGGTGTGGCCATGAATAATTCCACATACAGTACCAATACTTTGGAGAGTTCTTTCTCTTCTGCCAATATTAATCATTTGGCTTTTGCTTTTCCTATCACAAAATGGTGGAGAACGGGATTGCTTTTACTTCCATATTCAAGTGTAGGATATGAGGTAAACGACAGCGATCTAATAGAAAATGTTGGTAATGTAGATTACATGTACGATGGAGATGGTGGAATGGATGTGATTACTTGGTCCAATGCTTTTTCACTCAATAAACAATTAGCTGTCGGAATTAGTTCTAGTTATTACTTTGGTAAAGTAGAACATTCTAGAACCGTAAATTTCCCTGATTCGGCATATGTTTTCAATTCATTGGTTAAAGAGTCTGTGCATATAAATGGTTTGTTTTTTGAGTTAGGATTACAATACCATTTGCCATTAGATGCTAACAATACTCTCGGGTTTGGATTAACATATGGTAATGAATCAAAGTTAAATGCATCCACTGATTATGTGGCTGTTACCTATTTAGGTGATGATACATATAATAATGGAACAGTTGATACCATTCGTGTTTGGGAAAAGTCAGCAAATACTGTTAAATTACCATATTCGGTAGGCTTTGGAATGAGTTGGGTAAAGAAAGATAAATTAACAGTTGCAGCAGATTTTAGATTTGAAAACTGGAAAGATTTTGAATACTTAGATAGTAAACTCGATTTAAGTAATAAGTTAAGAGCCAATATTGGTGCTGAGTTTATTCCTGAAAGTAACAATCTATCAGCCTATTGGAAGATGATTCATTATCGAATGGGATTTCGATATGAACATCTCGGCATGAAGTTTGCTGATAATGAAATGAAAGAGTATGCTTTATCTGTAGGATTTGGCTTACCTTTGCGAAAGAGTCAAACATTCGTAAATTTAGGATTTGAATTGGGACAAAATGGGACATTAGAAAATGACCTCATCCAAGAACGATTCTTTAGAGTAATGTTAGGAGTTTCTATTAAAGAAAACTGGTTTAGAAAAAGTAAATATTTATAAAAAATAGAGTACCATGAATGCAAAGATCCTATACACGGCATTAGCAGTTTTAATTGGCTTATCAAGTTTTGCCAATTCCAACAGCTATAATTTTGAAGAAAACCTTGATTTTGAAAACAGCGAGTTAATTGGTGGTGGTAAATACGGTGATGACAGTGTTGCTTGTATTACAAACCTTTCTTTATATAAAGAATATTATAAACAGTGGAAATCTACTAGTTATAAAAGTGAAGCTGTAAATGATGCTATCATTCCTTGGAGAAAAGTATATAATGGCTGTCCAAAGGCTTCTCAAAAAATGTATCAAGATGGTGTGAAAATGATGGAGTACTATTTCATGAAAGCAGATGAAGATACTAAGCAAGCTTATGTAGATACTGTAGAGATGATTTATTTAAAGCGCCTTGAATATTTCCCAACAAAAAAAGGGAAAAGTCAAAAAGGTAGCCTTTATGGAAGATTGGGAGTTTCTATCATGAAAAAATCTCCAAACAATGCTGATAAGGCATATGATTACCTAAAAGAATCTGTAGCCTTAGAACAAGGAAATTCTTCAGTATCAAACTTGGTTTATTATTTCCGTGCTACTATTAAGAAAGTGAAAATGGGACATGCTGAAGCTACTTTAGTAGTTGATACTTATGATGAATTAAGTACATTAATTGATGAGAACATTGATGCCAATATTGATAATCCAAAGAAATTAGCTCAGTGGGAAACTGCTAGAGGAAATGTTGAGAAAACCTTTGAACCTTACGCTACTTGTGATGCTTTAGTAGGGATTTATTCTAAGAAAATGGAAGAAACTCCAGAAGATATAGACCTATTGAAAAAGGTGACTAAAATCTTAAAGAAAAAGAAATGTACAGATTCTCCTTTGTTCTTTACGGCAACTGAAAATTTATATGCTCTTGAGCCAACACCAAATGCAGCAATGCTAATGGGAAAAATGCTTATTTCTAAGGAAAACTATACAGAAGCTGCTAAACTGATGGAAGAAGCAGTTGAAATGATAGAAGACCCAAGAGAACAAGCTGACATCTTAAGCGATTTAGGGAAGATTTACTATAAGTTAAATCAATATCCTAAGGCTCGTACATATGCTAGAAAAGCATTAAAGTTAAATCCTGCTGATGGTATGTCTTATATACTAATAGGAGATATGTATGCAGCTTCTGCTGATAAATGTGGTTCTAATGATTTGGAAAAAAAGACTGCTTATTGGGCGGCTGTAGATAAGTATTATCAAGCGAAAAAAGCAAATCCAGAATTAGCTGACTTAGCCAATAAAAGAGTAGCGACTTATTCCAAGTATTTCCCTCAAATGGATAAGATATTCTTCCACGATTTAGTAGAAGGATCTTCATATAAAGTGGAGTGTTGGATTAATGAAACTACAACTGTGAGAGCAGCCAAATAAATGTAATTGGATACATTAAAAACATATAGATTAATTGCAAAAAGCATGGCCGGTATTTTTATACTGGCTATGCTTTTTTCTTGTGAAAACGAAATGGCTACCATTCAAAACCAGACTAGCCAAGATACCTTACCATCTGAAATGGCCAAAGACATTGCTGTTCACTTTTCCGATTCAGGCCATTTAAAAGTATTACTTAAAAGTCCTGAATTGTTGAAATATGGAGGTGATGATCCCTATATGTTGTTTCCCAAAGGAATTCATGTGTTCTTTTATGATTCTGTTGATGCTTTAACCTCAGAAATAGAATCGGATTATGCCATCAGCTATGATAAAAAGAAAATGATGGAGGTTCGTAAAAATGTAATCATCCAGGATCATAAAAAGGGAAAAGAGCTATTTACAGAAGTATTATATTGGGATCAGGCCAAACAACTGGTTTGGAACGATGCTTTTGTTACCATTAAAGAAAATGGTAGAATTATGCATGGTGATAGCATGAGAGCAAGTGAAAGTCTCGATCATTTTGAATTATTTCAAGTGAGGGCTACCATAGACATTGTTGAAGAAGATACCATTAAATAATGTACGATTATTATATCATCATATGGAGTTTGCTTTTTTCTGCTTTGTTTAGTGGATTAGAAATAGCATTTGTAAGTTCTTCTCGTCTGAGGATGGAGATAGAAAAAAAAGGAAGTTCTAAACCATGGTTGTATGAAATATATAAGCACCCCAATAAGTTAATAGCAACACTACTTTTAGGTAATAATGTTTCATTGGTTTTTTATGGATTTGCTGCTGCAACTATATTGCACGATCCTATTGTAAACCTTTTGGGGCCATTAGGGAATAGTGATTTTTTGATCCTGTTGCTACAGACTATTATTTCTACTTTTGTGATATTAATAATTGCAGAGTTTATTCCAAAGGTGTTATTTAGTATAAACCCCAATAAAATATTAAGGTTTTTCACCATTCCCATTTTTATTCTTTATTACCTCTTAACTCCGATAGTCCTTTTTGTTTATTGGTTAGCTTCTATTATTCTTAAATATGGTTTTGGTTTGAAACTTAAAGAGGAGGATGAGCAATTCTCACCAGTTGAGCTTAACGAATTAGTGCAAGAAATAAATGAGGATGAAGAGAGCCTGAGTATTGGAGAGCAAGAAAAAGAGATTTTTAAAAATGCCATCGACTTTAGGACTGTGAAAATTCGCGAATGTATGATTCCAAGGACAGAGGTCCAGGCAGTAGAAGTAACCGATGATTTATTGATCGTTAAGAATTTATTTGTGGCAAGTGGACATTCTAAATTGATGGTTTATCGCGATAATATCGATAATATTATTGGTTATGTACATAGTTTCGATTTATTTAAAAAACCTGAGGATCTTGGAAAGATACTACGTCCTATCGATTTTATTCCAGAAACCATGATGGCACATTTGGCTCTCTCATTATTTATTAAGAAGAACAAGTCGATAGCAGTGGTAGTTGACGAGTTTGGTGGAACAAGCGGAATCGTTTCCATGGAAGATATTATGGAGGAGATTTTTGGAGAAATCCAAGATGAACACGATAAAGAAAAGCAAATAGAAAAGAAAATTAGTGATAAGGAGTTTCTGTTTTCGGCTAGAATAGAAATAGATCATATCAATGAGAAATATCACTTAAGAATTCCTGAAGGTGAGGAATATGAAACCCTAGCAGGTTATATCATCATCAATAGTGGAAGTATTCCACAGCCAGGCGAGGAGATCACCATCAAAGATTATTGCTTCAAAATTGTAAAAGCCACCGAAAACAGAATTGAAGTGATCAAAATGACTTTATTGTAATACCATTTAAATATCCGTATGATGGATAAATAAATTGAAATAAGCAAATTGTAATAAAAGTGAGGATAATGTAAGTCCTGATAATCCTGTATTATCGGAAGGAGCTATTAGCCTTAATGTTGACGGTAACAGTTGGAATGCATCATTAGCCCTCCAAGGAATTAATACCAATGGTGTGATTAATGAAGCAGGTAACGACTCAGATGCCAAGTAGGCAAGTGTAATTTTGTATGGAGTGACAGAGCCCGGAACCTATAGTATTGGTGGGATGTACTCATCAATTCAAGTGAACTGAAGGTTTTGTACAAACCGAAATTTAATCTGCAACTGATGTTATTAGTTCTGGATCTATTTCAGTAACTGAATTAAGATCATCGAAAATAAAAAGAAGGTTTACTTTCATTGGAATGAACACTACATAAGCAACAAAAAGTAATGCAGATGATAGTTTTGAGGCTGTTTTTTTAATCAACTTATACTTACTAATCATTAATACATCTTACATCAACTTGGATTATTAAGTCATTTTCTTCAGATTTGGTTTTTTTGTGTCCATACAATCTATAAACAATGTAACATCTGTGACTAGAAATATTATCTTTGCCGTTTACAATAAATTAGGCCTTTGGGCAGTTAAGTATTTGATGATTTAAATCTTATGAGTCTTAAATCTTTTTTAATAAGTAAAGCGTTTTTTAAAAGCTTGGCCATTGCGTTTATTGTGGTGGTCATTATGGTGTTTGTAACCATCAAAGGATTGAACTTTTATACCGATAATGGTTCTTATATTTTGATTCCAAGGTTAGAACATCGTGATGCTGATTCTTTAATGGTTTTATCTTCTACAGACTATTTACAATATGTGGTTATTGATAGTATGTATGCTGATAATTATATGCCAGGCACAGTGGTGTTACAAAATCCTACACCTGGAGCCAAAGTCAAAACAGGAAGAAAAGTATATCTTTCTATTGTGGCCAAAACTCCTGAAATGGTAAAAATGCCAAACCTTATTGATCTAAGTATCAGACGTGCTATTGATGTGGTACAATATGCACATCTCGAAATAGAGAGAGTTGAGTTTGCTAATGATATTGCTTTAAATGCAGTTATTGAACAATTGTATAAAGGTGATACTATTGCTCCTGATTCTTTGTTGCCAAGTGGTGCTAGTATTAAGTTAGTGGTTGGGAATGGTTATAGAAAAACTGGAGCCACAGTTCCATTTGTTTTAGGGAAAAACTTGGAGCAAGCACATAAAGCTATTCTTAAAGCATCTTTTAATATGGGACGAGTAGATACTTTACAAGAAGATTATGAAGGTCGATGGTTTGTATATGAGCAAATACCAGTTGCCGATCCTTTGCATCCTACTAAGGCTCCTCTAGGTTCTCATATATCATTGAAATTGCGTTCTTCTTTGGATTATGATTTCGATTCTATTATTGAATTCTATAATTCTCCAGATAGTCTACGCTACGATAGTTTATTGATACAAAATGAATTGATTGAATTTTAATTATGCGTTATATATACATCTCAGTTTTTATACTTTTAGGGAGTGTTTTTCATCAATTGAATGCACAAGAGCAATTATTATCACTACAAATTGATCCCAGTTTAAATAATTACCAC
The DNA here is from genome assembly GCA_016744655.1 of Bacteroidales bacterium. Lineage (GTDB taxonomy): Bacteria > Bacteroidota > Bacteroidia > Bacteroidales > UBA12170 > UBA12170. Next base: position 9,696 of record JADGDY010000043.1, read on the forward strand.
AGAAGTAATCAACTTTTATGGAAGAAAAAAGAATCTGTAGACCCCATGTTCCTACCTTTTTTTGATGATTTTAATCAAGATAGTTATAGTCCGAATGTGGATTTATGGGAAGGTGAGGATGTCTATATCAATAAGAAATTCCAATTATTTCCACCAAATCTTGGAGTAGCTACATTCGATGCGATGGATGGGAGTGGGTATATTCATTCAAATGCAAGTCAATTTGCATTTCCTGCTGATACTCTATTGTCCTTGCCAATCCGCTTAGATAGTTTGCAAGATCCAACTTTAAGACCTATTCTAATCAAAGATAGTATCTGTTTTAGCTTTTATTTTCAACCACAAGGAAGAGGGAATGCTCCGGAGAAAGCAGATATTTTGAGCCTAGATTTTTATTCTCCACTTAGGGATGTATGGGAAAATGTTTGGTCATCAGAAGGAATGAGTTTAGATACTTTCTTGGTACATGAAGGAACTTCAGCACAGCAAGTTTTTATACGTGTAGTCGATAGTGCTAGTTATTTTCATTCTGGATTCCGTTTTAGGTTTCATAATCATGCCAGTTTAGCAGGAAACAGTCAACCCGATTGGCAAAGCAATTGCGATCATTGGAATATTGATATGGTTTGGTTAGACCGTGATAGGACAATAACTGATAGTAGCTACCGCAAAATCTCATTTGTGAACGATCCTCCTTCTATGATTAAGAGGTATCGCTCTATGCCTTATCGTCAATATAGAAATGACCCTACAAATAGTATGGATGATTCTATTCGATATGTCTTAATTAGTAATCTCGATAATACTCCATATACTGCAACCTATCAATATGAAATTTCAAATCAAACTACTCAAGAATCACTCTACGATGGTGGTGCTGCTACCATAAACCCATTTAGGGAATCGGGTTATGTAACTTATAAGCGTTTTTACCAACCTCCAATAATTAGTTATTTCTCTATTTATAATGAATTATTCAAAACCTATAAGGTAACTCATGTTGTTAATGATATTGGTTTAACTGGAGTTGGAGATACTGCTGTTAGAGAACAGGTGTTTTCTAATTATTATGCCTACGATGATGGAACACCAGAGGCAGGCTATGGTATGAGTAAAAAGAATGGAAAAGCAGCTATTCAGTTTAAATTGAATACAAAAGATACTTTGAGAAGAATTCAGATGTATTTTAATCCAACTTTAACATCGGCAAATGAGCAATATTTCTACTTAATGGTTTGGAAAAATATAGAACCAGAGGATGTGATTTATAAAAAGAGAGTAAAAGTTACTTTTACTGAAGGATTATATAATTTCCATACCTTCGATTTAGATACTAGTCTAGTTTTAGCCAATGAATTTTATATTGGATTCCAACAGATTTCCGATGAGAATCTAAATATTGGATTTGATTATGCCTTAGATAGTAAACAGTATTTGTTTTATAATATTGGTGCCGATTGGACTCCAACAATATATAGTGGTTCTTTAATGATGCGTCCATTGTTTGGTGAAGCCAACCCAACAGGAATTGAAGATATAAATACAGTTCAAAGTACTACTTTTGTAATGTATCCAAATCCTCTAAATGGAGATATTGTACATTTAGATTGGCCAGATTCTGAGAAAAATAGCATTGAAGTAGAAATTTATAATATTACAGGTCAGTTGATGTTGCGTAGAGATTATGAAAACTCTATTGACGTATCAGAATTTATAAATGGTGTTTATTTGGTGAGGTTAACCAACTTAGAAACTGGTGAAACTAAAACCCAAAAATTGATTAAAAGAAAATTATAGTAAAGTTTTAAAGTGATATGAGCGAGGAAAAATTAGAAAGTAATTTGGAGAAAGAAGAAAACGAGGAGAAAGAATTATACGAGCATTATCGCTTTGATGTTGATCCAGGTCAAGAGCCTTTGAGAATTGACAAATTCTTGATGGCAAGAATAATGAACGCTACTAGAAATAAACTTCAACAAGCCACAAAAGCTGGAAATGTTTTAGTAAACGAGAAAGTAGTGAAATCGAATTATCGTGTTCGTCCAAATGATAAAATAGCCATAGTACTTACTTATCCAAAAAGAGACACTACTATTTATGGAGAAGATATTCCTCTAGACGTGGTTTATGAAGATAAGGACTTAATAATTATCAATAAGCAATCTGGCTTAGTTGTTCACCCAGGACATGGTAATTTCTCTGGTACCTTATTAAATGGTTTGAAATTCTATTTTGATAAAAAAGGGGAGGACGCTGAAGCATTATTAGTCCATAGAATTGATAAAGACACCACCGGATTAATGGTGGTAGCGAAGAACGAGTTAGCACAAGCAAGATTAGCCAAACAGTTCTATGATCATACCATCGAAAGAAAATACCAAGCATTAGTTTGGGGAGATTTCGATGATGAAGAAGGTACCATAGAAGGCCATATTGGGCGTAATCCAAGTAACCGACTACAGATGACTGTTTTTCCTGATGGTGAGCAAGGTCGTCATGCCATTACTCATTATAAACTCGTCAAACGATTTGGCTATGTTACCCTTATCGAATGTCAATTAGAAACAGGAAGAACACACCAAATTAGAGCACACCTGAAACATATCAACCATCCTCTATTTAACGATGCGCGCTATGGTGGTGATAAGATTTTAAAAGGAACTACATTTACAAAATACAAGCAGTTTGTAAGTAATTGTTTCTCTTTAATTCCACGTCAATCATTACATGCTAAGTCATTGGGTTTTCAACATCCTACTTCTGGTGATGCAATTTTCTTTGAAAGCGAACTACCTAAGGATTTAAAGCAAGTGGTAGAGAAATGGGATGGTTATAGCCAACATTCTTTAGGAATTGAAAGAGGAGAGGTTTAAGAAAGTTTTAAAGATATTCTAGATAGAAATACTATCGAAATGAGGTTTGGGTAATGATTACTCAAACCTTTTTTTATGAAGTTTCAGGTATAAATACTATCGTCAAATGAGATGATGTTTTTTTAGTATTATTTCTCTTTCTTATGAAATGAAAAGGCAGTTATTCATCCTATGTTCTTTTATTAGGTGATAATGAATGGATTTGCATATTTTAGTTTATTTATCCCTCATACTGATGTTCAAATAATATTAAATACTAGAAATAATTTTGAGAAATTATATCAAACCTATGCAAAATTTATAAAGACTTCCAAAGGAAGTCTACATCCGCCTTATTAAAAAGACGTCAAGCGGAGCAAATAGCTTTCAGTAACAAAAAACAATACTGTTTGACGCTCGTTAGTGACTATTCGCAGAATATCAACTTTAAGGAGGAGTTTATTGTTTTTCTGAAAACTATTTGTGGAGTAGTCTTTTTGATACAGCGGTAGTTTTTGAAACACTTTTTCGAAAAAGTGTGATGAATAGGTGTTTAACAAGTATTTTCAATCAATAATTGAATCCCCAGAATTTATTCTTGCCCCCTTTTTTTGTTTAAAATGAGGATTTAGGATTCCCATAAAACCAAAAAAAGCCATCCTAAATTAGGACAGCTTTTTGGGTGAAAGACCGGTCTCGAACCGGCGACCTCCGGAACCACAATCCGGCGCTCTAACCAACTGAGCTACAATCACCATTTTTGAGAGTGCAAAGATAGTCGAATTCTTATTTCTGTCAACACTATTTTCTATTTTTTTGAAAAAAAACTTCGTAAATTGGTCGAATCAAATTCTTAAATCTAAAATATCGTTCAAAAATCTGGTCCGGATTGCTAAAAGATACTACCTCTAAATGGTTGATTATCTATTTGTTATTTCTTTGTGTGTTGGCGGTTTTAGGTTATGTGATAACACCTGACTCCAGCTCCTTCGCTAATAATCAACACATCGAAATAAGTATGAAGTCACCTGGATATTCATGTTATTTCTATTCGGAAGAGCAAAAAAGGAGTGTTGGCTTTTTCAAAACACTAATTTATGGTAATAATGAATACCATAACGAACTAGCGATTTCTAAATATGAAATCATTGAAGATTCTATCTTTTTAACAGTGATAGATCCGCTACTTGCTAATAATCGAGAAGTATTGTGTTTTCCCATACCTAATACTGAGAAAGATTTTCTAAAAAGATTTTTGACTAAAAAAGTTTTCTGGCTAGGAACAGATCATTTTGGGAGAGATGTGTTAAGCCGGTTGATTATCGGATTAAGAATTAGTTTATCCGTTGGATTTATCTCTGTTTTAATTTCTTTATTGATAGGAGTAAGCCTTGGTGCCCTTGCTGGATATTATGGCAAATGGGTAGATCAAGTCATTATGTGGTTTATTAATGTAATTTGGTCATTACCTTCTTTATTGTTGATTATTGCCATCAGCTTTGCATTGGGCAAAGGATTTTGGCAAATGTTTATCGCCATTGGATTAAGTATGTGGGTAGAAGTAGCAAGGGTAGTAAGGGGACAGGTGATGTCGATCAAGCAAAATGAGTATATAGAAGCAGCTCATGCATTAGCATATTCAAATACTAGAATTATTATCAAACATATATTGCCAAATATCTGGGGCCCTGTTATTGTAATTTCTGCAGCAAATTTTTCTACAGCTATCCTTGTAGAAGCTGGTTTAAGTTTCTTAGGCTTAGGAGTTGCACCTCCAATTCCAAGTTTAGGAGGAATGATACGTGAATCATATATAGGGATCTTTTTTGGATACCCATGGTTGTCATTATTTCCTGGAATACTAATAATTTCAATAGTTTTTTCATTTATGATGATCGGTCGTGTGCTTAAAAGGTATATGTAGTTTTTTTAGTATAAGCATTTAATTCTCAAACTTCCCATAAATTTTTCTTAACTTTATGTTGAAATGCATAAACCTTTTGGGCTATTTTTACGTAGAAATCATTAGTCAAAATCAATTTTTTTGTTTCAGGGGGAATGCATTTTTAATGAAACGAACAAATTAGAATGTATTAAACAACAAACTAACTTATTATGGGAAGTAATATCTATACTCGACTCTTTTCTAAACCTATATCCTTATTTATAACCTTATTATTGCTGATCCCTAGTGCTTTGTGGGCGCAAACAACTGATCCGATACCTGATTTATGCGGAACAGGAGCAACAATTGATTTATATGATTATGTGGCTCCTGATGGAGGAACTTTTACAATAATCCCAGGAAGTACAGGAGGATTATCCGGCCATACATTTGACCCTGCTGCTGCAGGTATTGGTAGTTATATTATTCGATGGACCCATTCGCATGTTGGACCTGGTCATATGGACTTACCTGTAACGGTTGTTGGAAACCCAATAATTCCAACTAATATCACATCAACTCCAGATAAGTATTGTGAAGATTATGGTGATGGAGCAAATACGATAACACTAACAGCATCTGGAGGTTCAGGTACCCTTTATAAATGGTATGATGTATTTGGAACAGCTATAGGAACAGGAAATCCAATTGTTCTTGTCGCTCCAAGTATTCCTACCCTATATCAAGTAACTTATTCAAATGCTTGTGGTGAATCCTTACCTTTTAATTATACTGTTATTCCTGTTCCAATATCTCAATCTGATTTAGATATTCAAGACCTCAACGCAATATACTGTAGTGATGCAGCTGATGACCTTGTAACCGGTGTTCCAAATGGAATTCTAGGTTTAACAACAATTTTTACTCCAGCTATACCTGGTATAACTGATAATGGTGATGCGACATGTGGAATCTCACCAACAACATTAGGTACTGGTAGTTATAATCTTACTTATACTGTAAACAAAGACAATTGTACACTTTTCGTAACTGAACCATTTGTGGTTAATCCCCCATTAGTTGTTTCTTTTAGTGGTTTAAATGGCCCTGTTTGTGAAGATGATGGTATACAAAATTTAACAGGTAACCCTTTACCCGGTGGTGGTGCAACTGGTACTTTCACCGGCCCAGGAATTACCGATTACGGAAATGGAACCGCCGATTTTGATCCCACTGGATTAAGTGGAATGATAACCATACGATATACTTATATTGATGGTGATGCTTGTGAATCTTATGAAGAACAAACTGTAGAGATTTATCCTTTACCTTCATTAAATATTATTGGTTTACAAAACCATTATTGTATAAATGATGCACCAATTGTAATATCTGGAAACTTTGCTCCTGGTGGTTCATTTAGTATTTTACCAAATACTATTCACTTTACAGATAATGGAAACGGAACAGCAACTTTTGATCCTGCTAATGCTGGAATAGGAAATTATGCAATCACTTACACATATACTGATGGAAATACTTGTACAAACTTTATCACAGAAGGAACTCAAGTTCATGCTTTACCTGTCCCTACTTTCTTAGAAGGTGATCAAGTGGTATGTCAGAATGTAATTGAAAGATATAGAACTCAAAATGGACAAAGTAATTATGTTTGGAATATATCAGGTGGGGGAACTCAGGTAAATCAAAGTGGTTCTGGTCATTGGATAGAAATAGAATGGACAGCAATAGGTACTCATAGTGTAAGTGTTTCCTACGATGATCCTACTAGTAATTGTACATCTTTGCCGGTTACTAGAAATGTGACAGTAAATGAACAACCTACGGTAAGTTTAAATCCTTTTGCAGCTGTTTGCTTGAATACTCCAGCTTTTACTTTGGCTGGAGGATCTGGTTTGCCAGCTGGTGGAACAGGTGTATATTCAGGACCTGGAGTTTCAGTTGGTGTATTTACACCTTCATCTGCTGGAGCAGGGACTCATAGCATTACCTATACTTATACATCAGCGAATACTTGTTCTAACTCAACTTCCGAAAATATTGATGTTTTAGATATTGCTGCTTCGGTATCGAGTTTAAATACTGAATATTGTACTCTTGAATCAGATGCTACAATTATTGGTAATAATAATGATGGAGGAATTGGTACTTTTACAATAAGTCCAGCACCTACAAATGCAGCTATTTTAGTAGACAACCTAAATAATTCCGCAACATTTAGTCCTAATAATTGTGATCCAGCTGATTATAATACAGTTTTTACAATTACATATACCTATACCAATGGTATTTGTTCAGCTTCTGATAACACAACTACTTTTGTTTATGGTCAACCAGTAGTAACAATAAATGGATTAGTTGGGAATTATTGTACAGATGATGCCGTTGATTTTATTTCATCGACACCAGTAAATGGAACATATACTCCTTTATTAGGCTTAACTGATAATGGAGATGGAACTGCAGAATTTGATCCTGCAATAGCTGGTTCAGGTGGTTCACCATATACTATTTCTTATTATTATAGTGATCCTGCTGGTTGTAACAATACAGCAAATGAAACAGCCGCAGTTAATGATGCGCCTGTTCCAACAATAAGCAGTAGTGATGCAGATGATATTATTTGTGCTGGAGAATCTGTTGTTTTTACAGCAGGAGGTGGAGATACATACGAATTCTTTTTAGATGATACTTCAATACAAGGCCCCGGGGTCCTAAATACATATACTACTTCTGCTTTGACTGATGCACAAGATGTTTATGTTATTGTATCAATAGCTGCAAGTTTATGTGATGCGACTAGTTCAACTATAACTACAACTGTTATTGATGCACCAACACCTTCGTTTATCTCCGGAAACCCTTTGGTCTGTGAAGGAGATATAGGGGAAGTATACACAACAGAAGCAGGAATGAATAACTACTCTTGGAATATAATTGGTGGAATTATTACAGTTGGTGGAGGTCTAAACGATGAAACTGCCACAGTTACTTGGAGCACTCCTGGAATGCAAAATATAAGTGTGAATTACGAAAACTCAAATTCTTGTTCTGCTGCTATTCCTACTGTTTTAAATGTGAATGTGGTGGCATTACCAGCTGATAATTTAGCTTTAAGTGATGATGAAATTTGCTCGGGGGATGTTGCACTAATCACTTTAAGTGCTTCGGAATTAGGAGTTACTTATCAATTAAGACTCGACTCCGATGATTCTCCAGTTGGAGGAGCATTAAATGGTACAGGAGGAGACATAAACTTTGTGGTCACGCCTTTAAATACAACTACATATAATATGATTGCTTCCAATGGAACTGGTTGTGTGGTTGAACTGTTGGACAAGCCAATAGTAACAGTAAATCCAAATCCTGTTGCTGGTTTAATTAGTAGCGATGGTGATGATGCGATTTGTCTTGGTGAAAGTATTAGCTTTACTGCTTCTGGCGGTGATACTTATGAGTTTTTTGTGGATGGAGTATCTGTTCAAGGACCTAATAATAGTAATATTTATACAACCCTAGGTTTAACTGATGGCGAAGAAGTAACCGTGGATGTTTCTTTTGCAGCAACCGGTTGTAGCGATATCAGTACTGGAATAATCACAACCGTTCATGATTTACCAATTATCTCATTAACAGGTGATCAAGAAGTATGTTTTAACGAATCTGGGGTAGTATATACTACAGATATAGGAATGACTAACTATAATTGGTCTGTCGTTGGTGGAACTATTAATGCTGGAGGAAGTCCAAGTGATCATACCATTACAATAACATGGACCACTCTTGGAGCACAATCTGTTTCTATTAATTACGAAAATGCTAATTCTTGTCAAGCTGTAATAGATGAAACATTAGCCGTGAATGTAAACGCTTTACCAGATGATAGTTTCACATTTACTGATGTAGTGATTTGCTCTGGAGATATTGCTTTAATAGAGCAATCTAGTTCGGTAGTAGGAGTTAGTTATCAACTAAGACTCGATAGTGATAATTCATTAATTGGTAGTCCTATAATTGGTACAGGCCTCGCTATATCTTTCCCTGCTAGCCCCGTAATCACTTCAGATTATAATGTTTTGGCTACCAATGGAGCTTCATGTAGCATTCAAATCGTAGACAAAGCAACTGTGTATGTTAATCCATTGCCAGATAATAACCTTGGAGTTTTAGGAAGTACTGCTTGTTTTGGTGAGCCAGGAACCATAGTTATTCAAGCTTCTGAGCTAGGTGTAAGTTACCAATTAAGACTCGAAAGTGATGATTCTCATCAAGGTGTTCCTCTAATTGGAACAGGTGCCGATTTAACCTATAATGTGGCGCCCACTTCAACCACAACTTATAATATTTTAGCTACTGATGGAAACAACTGTTCTGTAGAATTAAGCACAAAACCTGTTGTAAATATTAACCCATTACCAGATAATTCTCTTGTATTATCTGATGAAGAAATTTGCTTGGGAGAAACTGCTTCAATTATTCTTTTCAATTCCCTTCCGGGAATCAGCTATCAACTTAGATTAGATGTTGATGATACTCCGGTGGGAACAGCACAACCAGGAAATGGAGCAAACCTTTTATTTAATGTATCGCCTATAAATACTACTTCATATAATATTTTGGCTACTGATGTCCATATGTGTTCAAATGAAATTATAGATAAATCTGTTGTACAGGTAAACCCTACTCCAGATATTACCTTAGGATTAACTAGCCCTTCAGCTTGTGCTGGAGAATCTACCATTATTACCTTGTCCAATTCGGTTGCTGGTGTTACTTATCAACTTCGTTTAGATAGTGATAATACAAATGTTGGCGCTGCTATTCCTGGAAATGGTAACGATATTAATTTCGCAGTCAGTCCTAGTACTATTACTGTATATAATGTATTAGCAACCTCCTCTAATAGTTGTTCAGCAGAATTGATTAATAAATCTACGGTAACTATCTTTAACACACCAGATCCTAACTTGGTTGTTGACGACGCCAGTGTTTGTCTTGGAGATATTGCAGATATTACAATTTATAGCTCAGAAGTTGGAGTAACGTATCAATTACGTTTAGATAGTGATAATTCGAATATTGGAACTCCTGTTTCAGGAACTGGAGGAAATATCATTTTAAATGTAAATACACTTACAACCACTACCTATAATGTGTATGCTTATAATGTGAATGCTTGTGCAGTTGAATTAATCGACAAATCAACAGTAACAGTAAATCCATTACCTGATCACACATTAACCGTAGGAGATGATGCAATATGTTTAGGTGAGCAAGCTGATATTATACTTTTTAACTCTGTTCTCGGAGTTAATTATCAGTTACGATTAGATAGTGATGATTCTAATATTGGAAGTTCACAAGCCGGAAATGGTGGAACTTTAACTTTCCATGACAGTCCATTAACAACGAACACATATAATATAATAGCTTTTGATGCCAATGCTTGTTCCATTGAATTAAACGATAAAGCGATAGTTCAGGTTTATCCATTGGCTAACAATACACTTACAGTTAGTAACCCTACAGTTTGTTTTGGTGAAAATGCAATTATCAGTGTGGATAACTCTGAACCTGGAGTTAGTTATCAATTACGTCTCGATAGCGATGACTCCAATGTGGGTGCGGCAATACCAGGAAATAGTGGAACCATTACCTTTGATGTTAGCGTAACTACAACAACATTATTTAATGTGTTGGCAACTACTAGTAATAGTTGTGATACAGAATTACTTGATAGAGCATTGGTAAGTGTTAATCCTTCGCCAGATGAAACATTGGCAGTAAGTTCTCCTTCAATTTGTGAAACTGAAATTGCAGAAATTATCGTTTATACTTCTGAGGTAGGTGTTTCATATCAATTACGATTAGATAGTGACAATACACTTGTAGGAACTTTGATAAATGGAAATGGTGGAGATATTTCTTTCATGGTTGCTCCTTCAACTTCTACTTTATATAATGTATTGGCAACAGGAGGAAACTCATGTAGTGTAGAGTTAAATCAAAAAGCTGATGTTACTGTTTATCCTTTACCAGATGCCAGTTTAATTGTAGATGATGCTACAGTATGTGCCACAGAAACAGCAAGTATTTTGCTTTATAATTCAGAACTAGGCATCAGTTATCAATTAAGATTAGATAGCGATGATACTCCAATAGGAACAGCACAAATAGGGGATGGTAATATTTTAAGTTTTGATGTAAACCCTATAGCTAGTACTGTTTATAATATTTATGCCACTACTACAGATGCTTGTAACATTGAGTTGTTGGACAAGTCGGTAGTGTCAGTACTTCCAACACCCGATTTAGATTTAACAGTATCTAGCGATGAAATTTGTATTGGAGAAACAGCAACAATTATTGTTTCTAATTCTGAACTCGGAGTAAGTTACCAACTTAGATTAAATTCTGATAATAGCCATATTGGTGGTGTAATACTTGGCACTGGATTCGATATCGAATATAATGTAGATCCAACCCTTACCACTATTTATAATGTATTGGCAACAGGAGGAAATGCTTGTGCTGGTTCTTTAGTTGAATTAAGTACAGTTACAGTTAATCCTCTTCCTGCTCAACCAGTAATAACAGCTAATGGCCCTACTACGTTTTGTGAAGGAGGAAGTGTAGATTTGACATCCTCAATAGCAGATGAGTATTTATGGTCAACAGGTGAAACAAGTCAAACCATTACAGTAAGTACAGCTGGAACATATACAGTCATGATATCTGATCTTAATTTATGTTCAAGCTCCGTATCAGACCCAATCGTAATTAATGTGAATCCTCTACCATCTGTAAGCTTTAGTGGATTAGATGTAAGTTATTGTCATGATGCATTACCTGTAACATTGACTGGTAATCCAATTCCAAATGCAGTGAGCACAGGGATTTTCACAGGTTCAGGCATAACTGACAATGGAGATGGAACCGCAATTTTCGATCCAGTTGCTGCTGGTGTTGGAGGTCCTTATGATATTGTTTACAATTATACCGATGAAAATACATGTATTAATGCAGATACTCAACAAACCACAGTTTTTGAAGCTCCAAGTATTCACATCACTGGATTAGACCCTGAATATTGTATTAATACAAGCCCAGTTTTAATAACAGGTAGTGAAGTACCATTTGGTTCTTTTTCAGGTATCGGAATTACTGATAATGCAAATGGAACTGCAATTTTTAATCCTGCTGTTGCTGGTATTGGTGGACCTTATAACATTGAATATTCATTTACCAATGCTGATGGTTGTTCAAATACAATAATTAGTCAAACACAAGTTTTTGATTTACCAACTGTGACATTTGGAACACTAAGCCCTGAGTATTGTGTAGATCATGAAGAAGTAATATTGACAGGTAATCATGCTCCAAATGGAAGTTTCAGTGGAGTTGGTGTATTTGATAATGGAGATGGTACTGCTGTCTTTAATCCTGCAACTGCAGGAATAGGAGGGCCTTATGAAATTAGCTATGTATATACTGATGGAAACCTATGTAGTAATACTTCTGTTCAGCAAACAGTAATTCACGCTTTGCCAACTGTTTCATATTCAGGATTAAATACAGATTATTGTATTGATGGAGCCACATCTACTTTAGTGGGGAATCATGCTCCAGAAGGAATATTTACTGGACTAGGGGTGACAGATAATGGAGATGGAACTGCCACATTCGATCCAGCATTAGCAGGAACAGGTTTAAACATTCAAATTACTTATATATATACCGATCCTAATTTCTGTGATAATTCTGAAATACAACTTGTTAATGTTCACGCTTTACCTGTAGTTCAAATCCTTGGACTTGAGTCAAATTACTGTGTGAATAATGAAGATATATTAATAACTGGGGATCCTATTCCAGACGCTAGTAGTTCTGGTTTTTTCACAGGTAGTGGAATTACAGATAATGGTGATGGAACAGCCTGGTTTAGTCCATCAAGTTTAATAGAAAACAATATTTATTCTATTTCTTATACCTATACCGACTTAAACTCTTGTGTTTCCACCTTCAACCAAGATGTTAACATCATAGAATTACCAGATGCTCCAGTAGCCAGTAACGTGGATGTTTGTTTTGGAGATGCAGTACCGGATTTAACAGCCTCTGGCGAAGATGGATTCCAATTGATTTGGTATAATAGTCTTGGTGATTCTATACATTCAGGAAATACTTATGCCACAGGTGAAACTGCCGTTGGAACTTATGAGTATTCTGTTACTCAGATTCATACTATTACCGGATGCGAAAGTTATCCACGTCAGGTAACCTTAAATATTATTGATTTACCTATAGTTGAACTTCCACCATATGCCGATGTTTGTATTTATGATTTTATAATCTATTTAAATACAGGAACACCAAGTGGAGGTATCTATTCTGGAAGCCCAGGAATCATATTATTACCTACGGGAGATTATATTTTCCATCCAGAATATGCTGGAGCAGGTATTCATGATATTATTTATACTTATACCAATCCAATTAGTGGATGTCAAGATACGGCCATGCAAACCATTACAGTTCATGATAGACCTGTTGTTGAGATTTTAGATCTTGAAGCAGTTTATTGTGTTTCTGGTGTAGATGTAACTATAAATGGTAACCATCCTGGTTATGGAATATTTTCTGGCCCTGGAATTACTGATAATGGAGATGGAAGTGCAGTATTTGCACCTACAGTTGCTGGAATTGGATATCATGATATTGTCTACCTTTATGAAGACATTAATACAGGATGTATAAATCAAGATACAGCTACCACGCTTGTTGAGGGAGCTCCTCAGAATGTATCAGTCATACAGATTAGTGACCCTGAAATTTGTGTAAACTCTATAGAAACTGTGACTCTTGAAGCAATAGGAGGAAACGGAACTTGGGTGAATTGGTTTGAAAATTCATGTGGAGGAAATAGCCCTGAAATTCTTACTGCGAATGGTGACTCTTCTTTAATTGTTATACCAGCTCCTGAAGTATCTACTTATTATTATGCACAATGGGAAACTGAATGTGGAGTAAGTGACTTATGCGCTGATAACTATATTGTGGTGAATCAGAATCCAACTTTACCTGATACTGCTTGGGCAACTCCAAATGTAGTTTGTAATGAAGATCAAGATTCAATTGCACTATTTATCACAGGAGGAAATTATGGAACAATCCTAGAATGGACTCAAGATTCTTGTACTGGACTAGTAGTAGGACAAACCAATGGTGATCCACTACATATTCCAACTCCGGATACTACAACTATTTATTTTGCAAATTGGATTAATGATTGTGGAGAATCTGGATGTACAGAGAGTGTAAGAGTTAGAGTAACTCCTCCAGCTGAAGAAGTTGCAATAGCAGATGCCGATTCTAATTTCTTCTGTAAAAATACTTTGAATAAACTCCAGCTTAGAGCTTTTGGTGGAAGAGGAGATTCTGTTATTTGGCATTACGATTCTTTAGGCTTATATCCATTACCATTAGATAGTATCATTAGTGTAACGAGTATTTCAGGTGATACCATAGAAATTATTCCTCCTACAGTAAATACTATTTATTATCCATTTAGAGCCACTCCTTGTGAACAAATTGGTGGTAATGTAAGCGTAGATATATCAGTTTTTACTGACCCAATAATGCCAGATAGTGTCTATACTTTTCCATCAACCATTTGTTTTGGATCAACAGATTCAATTACATTAGTTGTTGAAGGAGGTAGTGGAGTCAAAATAGAATGGTATGCAGATGATTGTAATTCTGGTGTTTTCTTAGGGAATGGAAACGATTTTAAAGTTCCACCACCAACTGTGAATACTACCTATTTTGCTAAATGGGTAACACCTTGTGGAGTTTCAGAATGTAAAAGTACCGAACTGATCATTTATCCACCGACTATAGATCCTATAAGTATTATTAGTGACACCAATACTCTTTGTGCCGGAAACTTATCCGAAATTCAATTAGTTATGAATGGTGGTAGCGGTGATTCTGTGGTATGGTTTTCTGATTATTGTGGAGGCATAGAATTAGATCCTAATACATTCTACTATCAATCTCCAATGAGAGATACAATTATTATTCCTGCTCCAAATACCGATACTACATTCTATGCATATTGGGCAACGCCTTGTGAAGTTTCAGAATGTGTAAATATTGATATTTCTGTTTATCCTCAACCTATAATAATGGATAGCGTATACAGTAGCCATAATGACTTTTGTAGCGGATCTGTTTCCAATATTACGCTTACTGCAATAGGAGGGGAGGGTGATGAAATCACATGGACTAAAGATAGTTGTGATGGACCTATTGTGGCAGTAACTAGTTTAAGTTCAATTAGTATTCCAAGTCCACAAGATACCACAGTATATTTTGCCAAATGGAAAACAATTTGTGACAGTACAGAATGTAAAACCATTCAGGTTAATGTTCCTCCAACACCAATGGACCCAGTTGAACTTCATGTTCTAGAAAATCTAATCTGTGATAATACTATTGATTCTATTACCTTAGTAATGGAAGGCGGAAGTGGATTTGAAGCAGTTTGGTTCTATGGAGCGTATTGTGGAAACGATACCATTCCAGCTGAAGAAATGGTAAAACTATCAGCCAAAGGTGATTCTATACGAATTGCTCGTCCGGCTCAATCTCAAACCATCACTGCTAATTGGGCCAGCTACAATAGTGTATGTGGTTCATCAGAATGTGTAAGTTTAGATGTTTTCGTTTATGAGGCTCCTCAAGCTAGTTTCCAAGTTACAGGTGGGGTTGAATGTGAAAATACATTGCTTCAATTTACATCTAATTCAGCTCCAGGAACGGGACTAATCACACAGTTAGTTTGGGATTTCGGAGATGGTATTGTTGTGGATACAAATCTTCAAGTTGACTTATTCCATGCTTATGAGAATTCTGGAGAGTATTTAGTAGAATTGATGATTACGAATACTTATGGATGTAAAGATACAGCTTGGGTTCCATTAACCATTTCTAACGGCCCTACTGCTGCTTTTAGCTACGAGACTTCCTGTTTAGGAACTCCAATTCAATTTATGGATGAATCTATATCAGCTGTAGATAGTATTGCTGCTTGGTTCTGGAATTTTAACGACCCAACAAGTATTAATGATACTTCTAGCCTTCAAAATCCAACATATATTTATAATGAAGCGGGAATTTACGAAGTGATTCTTACCATTACCGATACTTCAGGTTGTACAGGAGAAATTATTCAAGAAGTTATTGTTTCACCTGTTCCTACTGCATTCTTTATTTTAGGAACTGCAAGTTGTCAAAATGCTCCAGTTCTATTTAGTGATTCTTCTTTTACTGAAAATAATGAAATAGCCACTTGGGTTTGGAACTTCGGAGACGGAAGTGAAGATTTAATAATAAATGCACCAGAAGATCCAAATGTATATCATAGTTATTCAAATACTGGTGATTTTACTGTATCTCTTACGGTTTATGATACCTTAGGCTGCCAAAGTGCTTATTTCTATCGTTATTTTGAAGTTCGCGCAAATCCTATTGCTGGTTTTATGCATGCTGATACAGCTTGTCAAACTGGAATTATTCATTTCTTCGATACAACTTATCATCAAGCTGGAACAAATGGAGTAGCTTGGCAATGGAATTTTGATGATGGTTCATTTGCTTATGATCAGAACCCTATTCATTCTTATATTGAAACGGGCCAGTTTTATAATGTTGAAATGGTAATTACTGATGAATTTGGTTGTCAAGATACAGCCATGAATACAGTGGAGGTAAAACCTTCTATGGAAATTGAATTTACATCTAATATTATATGTGAAGGTGAAGAAACTCAATTAATAGCTAATTTGATACAACCAGAAAATGATCAAGTAGCTGAATGGCAATGGTTCTTTGGTGATAATGCTGATACAATAGTAAATTCAGATACTATTTATCATCAATATCCTACAGGTGGTACTTTCTATGCCACATTAATTGGAGTTGATGAAGGAGGATGTGAAACTATAGTTATTAATCAGGCCGTAAATATTTATCCTGCACCTGTGGTCGATTATTTTATACCAGAAGCCAGTTGTAGTGATCCAAGTATTTTCTATAATCATTCAATAGCTAATGCTGATTCTATTATTGTTTATCATATCGAATTTGGGGATGGTACTTATGAAACTTTCAACTCGAGTAATTATCCAGATCCTCTCGAACATTCTTATCCAGCAGGAGCAAACGAGTATATTGCCACTATAAGTCTTACAAATTCTAATGGCTGTATTCAAACTTCAGAGTTTGTAGTGGAAAGAGAAAGTTGTATAGATCTCAATTTTAGTTTTAGTTCTCCAGCATGTTTAGGTCAAGAGGTTCAGTTTATTAACCAATCATTCGTAAATAATGAAGGAGTAACTATAGATTCAATTATTTGGAATTTTGGGGATGGTGTTATTTATGAATTACCAATAGAAGTTGGTGATACAGTCTACCATACCTATACAACTGTTGGAATGAAAGATGTAGAAATGAAACTTGTTGCTACCAATGAGTTTGGTGAATTTATCGTAGGCCATATTCAAGGTTTATATGTTAATGAAACACCTACTGCTGCTTTTGATATTCAAGAAAGTTTAATGTGTAGTCGTGATTCTTTACATTTCATAGATCACTCTTGGGTTTTCAATGGTGAGATTGTAGGATGGAAATGGGACTTTGGAGACCAGTACTCCGAAAGAGATACTTCCTATTTACAAAACCCAGCTTATATGTATGAGTTTGGTGGAGAATATCAACCCATATTAATTGCAATATCTGATTCTGGCTGTACCAATTCAACTGATAGAGATATCAATATTAACCCATCTCCATTGAATCATTTATTTGCTGATAGAGATTTTGGTTGTGGGCCTGAGAATGATATTTTATTCAAAGATACTGCTCTCCTAGAAGAAGGTGATATAGCTTATTATCAATGGATATTTGGATTTAATGATACGGTTTATACCGATGTAGATAGTTTGCACCATCAACTTGAAATTGGTAATTATAATGTTATTTCAAGGGTGGTAAGTGAATTGGGTTGTGCAGGTGTGGATAGCATTAGTGGATTCAATGTATACGATAAACCTATTGCAGATTTTGGTTATTACCCAGAGGATCCAAGTATTAAAGAGCCAGAGGTTTACTTTAATGATATGAGTTTAGGTACTGTTTCTCCTATTGAGTATTACCATTGGAATTTTGGAGATATGAACGATACTATTGGTCTTGACCCAATGCATATTTATCAAGATACTGGTAGCTTTAGAGTGTTGTTGACGATTCAAGATCAAAACGGTTGTACAGATACCATTTCGAATACCCTATATGTAGATCCTGTATTCTCTTTCTTTATGCCAAATGCATTTTCTCCAAATGATAATGGTTTGAACGACGCTTTTGGTCCTGTAGGTTCCTATTTTGATGATACAGATTATGAGTTTGTAGTATATAATCGATGGGGTGAATTATTATTTGAAACTAAAGATCCTGCAGAGATGTGGAAAGGAGACCTCCAGACATCTAGTCAAACCCAAGCACCATTAGGGGTGTATTCATGGATAATTAGAGTAAAAGATACTTTCAATAATGAACATATTTATAAAGGAATAGTCACATTAGTGAGATAATTTTTAAACGGCCTGATTTATCAGGCCGTTTTTTTTACTTTTGCAAAAAAAATTGATCATGAACGCTGGATATCAAGATTTATTGACAGTTGCCTTATTATATTTTACAAGCTTCTTTAGTTTGATAAATCCATTAGGCTCTATGCCTGTATTCCTTACAATGACGGCGAATCTGAATAAGAAAGAAAGAGCACGAACAGCTTTAAAAGCTGTTCTAACGGCTTTTATCACTTTGATGATTTTTGCTTTTGGAGGACAGATGCTATTCCAGTTTTTTGGAATTTCTGTTGATAGTTTCAGGGTAGTAGGAGGTATTATCTTTTTTATGATGGGTTATGATATGTTAAATGCTCGGTTGAGTTCATTGAAAAGTATCAACCCAAATGATGTGAAAGAGTATGTGGATGATATTTCTGTGACTCCACTTGGTATTCCTATGATAGCAGGGCCAGGAGCAATTACAAATGCCATCGTATTAATGCAAGATTCTGAAACTTTTGCCCTAAAAGCTGTTCTAATTGGAACTATCATTGTAACCATGTTGTTGACAATAATCATTTATATCAGTGGATCCTCTATTATTAAATTTCTAGGAGAAACTGGAAATAAAATTATGTTGAAATTAATGGGATTAATTGTAATGGTGATTGCAGTAGAGTTTTTCTTTGCAGGATTAACACCTATTATTCAAGGCATTTTAAAAATACAATAATACTAACTATTCTCTTCGGCTCTTTGAGCAGGTGTAAGTTCTTGAATCCAATTATTATCATATCTAACCCACTGATCAAATGCATTAAGTTTTGTTAGATCTATTTTACCATCTATATATTTGGCTAGTATTTTAAAATGGTTTGGTTTTTCATTTTTTAAAATCATTAGGCTGGTATTCACAGCAGATTTCATGGCAATAAGTATACCTCCGCCTAAATCTGCCCAATGCCCACTCTGATAGAGATTTTTATATGGGGTTTTGTAAGAAGCCACTTTAGCCTGCATGTTTTTCTTTCCAGGCTTTTGCCCCATCATGCTTCCATTTTTATTTCCAGTATACCTTAGTAATGTAATTGGCGTAGCTACATCAATGAATTCTATATGATGTTTTAAATTAGGAATAACAGAGCTTTGTACTCTTTCGATTAAAATATCAGCATACTCTTTTTTTAATGCTTTATATTCTTTAGTTCTTTTGAAACTACCATCAGGCTCTTTATTACATTTCCAATAGTCGTTTTGTTCTATCCAAGCAGGAATAAATAAAGTTAATGTACCTTTAGATATAGGTGAAAGTGAATTATCTCTAATAGAAGAAGCAATAATATGCATTCCGCTAGTTTTAGGATCTCCGCTGTCTAATTCTGCTCTACTTAGATTGGTATCGGCCAAGTATATATTCTCCTCACCAAGCCCTAATTCTTCAGCTTTACAATTTAGACCAATTGATATACTTAGAGCTGAAGCATACATTTCAGAGGTTTCTATTTCTTCAGCTTTTTTTATATTTTCGATGGTATTGGGTAGAAGTTTTGAATACAATGTACTAGCATCGCAGGCAGCAACGATGTATTTAGCTTTTATATTTTTTGTTTCATTTTTAAATTTTACTTCTACTCCAACAGCTTTATTCTTTTCTGTATGTATTTGAATGACTTTTGATCTAAGACAGACTTCAGCCTTCATTTCTTGACTTGAATGAAGAAGCCATTCAGGAAAACTTTGACTACCACCAGTAGGAGGTGTCTGGAAATTGTTAGAATAAGCCCAGGAAATTGGAATTAAACAAGAAAGAAGATCTGGCTCAGTAGAAAAGACACTTTTTAGTTTAGGGTTAGTAAAATACTTGGAAAGCCCTTTCTTTATTCCTTCATCACCA
This sequence comes from Bacteroidales bacterium, assembly GCA_016744655.1. Lineage (GTDB taxonomy): Bacteria > Bacteroidota > Bacteroidia > Bacteroidales > UBA12170 > UBA12170. The sequence continues at coordinate 29,982 of JADGDY010000043.1, forward strand.
GTATATTTAATATGAGGAATAAATGGAAATGCAAAGTTCAACATCTTCATACCATAGATTCCTTTCTCAATGAGCCCCATTGTTTCCATGCCCCTACTAAGGTTGATATAATTATCAAATGATTTTGAAATCCTTTTTGCTGCTCTGAAAAACCTAATAATTCCTTTTTTATCTTCAGGAAATTCATTTATCCATTGATTTTTTAATAAGTCGGGTTGATTAGTTACTAGATAATTAAAATCATCTGAAATAAATCTGCGAATTTTTTTTTGAGTTTTAGCTTTAGGATAGTCATTACCAATAAGATCGAATACCTTACCTACCCAACCATCAGCACCACAATTATTTAACCAATGTATAGAGGAGTCAAATCGAAATAAGCCTCTGTCAAATCCTGCTAAATATCCTCCTGGTCTAGCGTCCATCTCTATAACACAGCAAGATAAACCAGATTTTGCGAGTAGGGCAGAGGAAGTGAGTCCACTAATTCCGCCACCAATAATTATCACATCGTAAGAGTCTTTTAAACAGGAATTTTTTTCAATCATAATTTGTTGTAATGTATAAAGAATAATTGAAAGGAAGGAAGAATTTTCTAAAAAATAGATTTATACTATGTTGGACCAAATGAATCAATTAAAAAGCTGTTTTTAAGCGAACACTAACATACTTGTGGTCTTTGCCAGTGTTAAATTCTTTAGATTTCCAATGTTGGATAAACTGTAATTCAAATCTTCCATAAGATAATACCAATCCACCAATTCCTTCTATTACGAATCTGCTTACTTGACTAGAAGGAATAACATAGACGCTATTTCGATCTGTAATTCCTCCCTGAAGCGTTGCATCATAACCAATTAACTGTGTTTCTATTTCTACTAGAAAATTAAATCTAATTTTTCTAGTAGAACTTGTTGTCATTCGTTTCCTATTATAGATAGATATGTCTTTATAAAATGGGATGAAATTTCCGTATTTACCCCCGAAACCCCATTTTAGGTTACCTCGAAGTGTCCCAACCTGAGCACCAGCAATTACATATGATTCAAATTTATTAGTCTCATAGAGTAAACTTCTCAATTTATATTGATAATCTATAATATAATCAGTGTTAATTTGGTTATGCCATCCTTGTGGAGGTGAATTATTGGGTAAAATTGTGTGAACTAAATCTTGAATGAAACCTCCACCACTATATGGACCTACAATTCCAAAATTAATCTCTGAATAGTGTTTCATTTTATTTAATGGATCGAATGAGATTAGGTTTTGTCCCAGCATAGAATATGCAGCCCAAGGCCTATCTTCAGCAATAATGGAATCCACTTTTGTTTGTAAGCTTGTATACATGTTTTGTACTAAAGTAATTCCATAATAATCAATACCACTTTTACCATTAGATATTAATAAGTAGGAGAGGGGAGACTTAACGAAAAAAGGATGACTATAACTAAGGTAGATTCCATTTGTATAGTAATAATCTGTATTGTCCCAGAAATCGTTATCAAAACCTAGCTCCATAAATTGGTTATAGTTTAAAATAGGATAATGATTAGATCGATCTGTTAACTCCAAATCATAGGCTGGTTTCAAGTTTCTTGGGATTTCCTGTACTGCTACATATTGAAGATCTAATGGGAGGATATAGTCATACTTATTTACTGTTCTTTCTATACTTTCCTTTTCAATTACTTCGATAACATCTTCTAGGTTTTCATTAATTATAGAGACAGGAATGATAGTATCTACAGATATATTGATATCAGGGAAGAGAAATACCAAGTCATTAGATAAGGCTCTTAAATTGCTTAAAAAAGGAGATCTTTTGTAGTCAAACATTATAATAGCGTTTGGGCTTTTAATCTTATCCAGATCGAATTGTATACTATCATTTTGTAGAGTTACAAATACCACCCTGTCTATGTTTGTAGAAATTAGATTGATTTCGATATTTGTGTTGAGCAAACTATCTTTTGTATTTGGAGCCCAATTCTTCTCTATTAAATAGTTTCCACTTTTAGTAATAACATATGGAATTAACTCTTCAATTGCAGAAGTCTCAATAGTTTTCTGTGGAGGTTTTTGAAACAAATCACAACTTCTCCATATTAGAATGAAAAGAATGAGTAATAATAGTATTATGATTATTTTACGTTGCAATTTTATTCTGTTAGCGGGCAAAGATAGTGCTTTGAGTATATTTATGCTGTGAAAAAAGTAAATTTACTAAACATAAAAAAAACCGAATACAAAAATATGTATTCGGTTTTATAAAGGAGTGGCGACGACTTACTCTCCCACCATTGGCAGTACCATCAGCGC